>JAQVIX010000042.1 GCA_028695495.1 Candidatus Cloacimonadota bacterium
CAGCGGTCATGCCGCCGATAATGGCGTGGTCGTGCACATGCACGTGCCCGGCAAGCTGCACCACGTTTGCAATCACGGTAAAGCTGCCTATCTGGCAATTATGGGCGATGTGCACATATTCCATCAAAAGGTTGTTATCGCCCACCACGGTATCTTCTTCCATTTCATTACTGCGGTTGATGGTGCAAAACTCGCGAATGGTATTGTTATTGCCAATCCTCAGGCGCGTGGCATCGCCTTTGTATTTCAAATCTTGCGGGTCGGTACCGATTACGGCAAAGGAATAAAACCTGTTATTATCGCCAATCGTGGTGGGACCATCTATAATTACTGAATTGTGCAGGATGTTATTCGCACCCATTACTACGTTTCCGCTTATCACGCAATTGGGACCAATCTGGCAGTTTTCGCCAATGACGGCGCCTTCATGGATAACGGCACTGGGGTGTATCTTCAATTTTCTAATCCTCCCGTTTGGTAATCATCGCCAAAAAGTCGCCTTCTGCTACCTTTTCGCCATCTACAAAGGTTTCGCCGTGCATCTTGGCGAGCGAGCGTTTGAGCGAAATCACTTTGAGTTCATAGCGCAAGGTATCGCCGGGCATTACCGGTTTGCGGAATTTTACGTTATCGATAGAGCCAAAATAAGCAACGTGATCCTGCGGGTTTTCCAATTGGTTCAGTAGCATAATGCCACCGGCTTGCGCCATGCCTTCTACGATAAGCACGCCCGGCATTATGGGGTGTCCGGGGAAATGCCCCTGAAAGAAGGGTTCATTGATGGTCACGTTTTTGATGCCCACCAGGCTTTCGCCGGGGATAAACTCCACTATTTTATCCACCAAAAGGAAGGGATAGCGATGGGGGATGATGCGCATAATGGCATTTATATCAAATACCACATCCTTGTTTTTGCCCTTTTGATAAAGCTGCTGAAGCTCCTGTTTCTTTTGGATTTGGCGCAGTTTCTTTACTAATTCCACATTCGTTTTGTGTCCGCTGCGGGCGGCTAAAATGTGTCCTTTGATCGGCATTCCCAGTAGCGCAATATCGCCCAAAAGGTCAACCACTTTGTGGCGCACAAACTCGTTGTAATAGCGCAGGGGGTGGCTATTTAAGATGCCTTCGGGAGATACCGTCACTTCCTTGTGGTAGCCAAATACATCCTGCAGGTGCTTGAGTTCCGCTTCGCTTATGCCGGGTTCGGCAATCACCAGGGCGTTTTCCAGCGAGCCACCTTTGATCAGCCCCATCTCCTTAAGCTGTAGTATTTCTTTGATAAAGCAGAAGGTGCGGGCGCCGGCAAATTCCTTTTCATATACGTCCAGATTTGGCAGCCAGGTGTATTGTGTACCCAGATAGGGGTGTTTGTAATCAATCATAAAGGTGACCTTCAGCTCATTGGAAGGCACTATTACTACATCCACGTTATCTTCGGGGGCGGAAAAGCTGATGGGGCCATCTATCTCAAAGTAAACGCGTTCGCTATCCTGAGGCACAAGACCGGCTTGCTTCAATAGATTGAAGAATACGATGGGCGAGCCATCTGCCACGGGGGCTTCGGGACCATTTATCTCGATGCGGATATTATCTATATTCAGTCCTTTGATGGCGGAAAGCACGTGCTCTATGGTGCCCACTGTGGCGCCATTGATGCCTATCGTGGTGCCGCGGGAGATATCTACTACATGGTCTATATCCGCTGGTATTTCGGGTTTGTGCGGCAAATCCACGCGGATAAATACAATGCCTTCTTCGGAGCCTGCAGGCTTGAAGGTAATGGTGGAGATTTCTCCGGAGTGCAAGCCGATCCCGGTATAGGATACGCTGCTGCCAATGGTTTGTTTACATTCGGTCATGTGTTGTTGTCCTTGCTTTGTTTTTGATAGGCGCGGAAGATTTCCGGTAAATGCCTTTGGGCTATTACAATGCGCTTCATGGTGCCAGCATCGATGGCAGGAGTGCCAAAATAGCGCGCTCCGGCGGGAACGTCTCCGCTAATCCCGCTTTGAGCACCTACCATGGCTTTGGAGCCAATGGTGATGTGTCCGGCGGCGCCTACCTGCCCTGCCAGATATACATAGTCTCCCACGATGGTGCTGCCAGCCAGGCCCACTTGTGCGCATAGTATGCTGTGTTTGCCCACCACCGTATTGTGCCCTACTTGCACGAGGTTATCTATCTTGGTACCTTCGCCGATGATGGTGGAGCCTAATGTAGCGCGGTCTATACAGCTATTTGCCCCTATTTCCACATGGTTATGAATTACCACGTTGCCCACCTGCGGTATCTTTTGCTGGATGCCGTCCATAAGGAGAAAGCCGAAGCCATCGGCACCGATTACCACGCCATTGTGGATGATGCAGCTTTCGCCAATGCTGCAATCCTCACGGATACTTACTTGCGGGTAGATGAGGGTATTGGCGCCGATTACGGTATTTTCGCCAATCGTGCATTTATCGGCAATCCTTACTCCACTGGCGATACGGGCATTTTTAGCGATTACCGTATATGCCCCGATGGCTACCTTATCGGCAATGATAGCTTCGGGATGGATGATGGTGCTGGGATGTATTTCCCATTTATCTGTTTTAGTATCCATCTGCAGCCACCAGGTGATAAGCAGCATCAGGCTAAAATAAGGTTTTTCTACTATTAGTAAGGGCCGCTTACCCAGGCGGGGGGCAAGATTTGCGGTAGTAATGATGAGTCCGGCGGTGCTGGCAATAGCGGCTTCTAAGAGGCGCTCATGCTCGCAAAACACGATGCCGGAGGCTGTGGCTTCGGCGATTTCGCTTACGCTATCGAAAGTGCCGGTGCTATCGCCCTGCCAGGTTCCGCCGCATACCGCCAGGATATCCTTACTCGAAAGAGCTTTGGTAAAGACTTTCATCTTTTACTTAAACTCTCCTTCTTTAAAGTCGCCAAAACCTTCCAGAGGATTCTTGGGCTGCTCCGGCTTAAAGTCTGGCAATAATCCTTCATCCGTAGGCTTGATGGTATCCTTATTCAGCTCCTGCAATACCTGTTCTGTAATGTCTATTGCAGGGTTTGTATAGAGTATCAAGCCAAAGCTCGTATCAAATATCATAGTGTAGTTCTCGTCTTTGGCTATCTTGGTAATGATATCCTGAACCCTTTGGGTAAGGGGGTCTATTAGCTCATGATAGCGCTGTTGTGCCCTGCCATTCTCGCCAAAATACTCTTCCAACAGCCTGCCGGCTTCTGCCTTCTTAGTGTTAATCAGGTTTTGCAGCTCTTTCTTGGTGGCTTCATTTACCGAGAGCCGGCGGATTTCATAGTCGCGTTCCATCTGCTTGATCTCGTCATCCAGTGCACGTATCTGGTTGCTCCAGTTTTGCCGGTCGAGCTGATACAATCTGCCTATTTCGGCGGCTTCATTGCTATCGTAAAGGATGCGATCGGTATCCACATAGCCCAGCTTGGTGCTTTGGGCAAATACACCCAGCGCCAGGCTAAGGCATAGCAGAATTAGATAGTAGCGTTTCATATTTACTCCTTATTTCTCGATCTTAAAGATGGGATCGAGTACTTTCACGGCGCGCACATCGTCCACGCGTCTTACCGGTGTAGTGAGTGGCGCCTCATGAAGTAATTCTGGGTTTTCCTTGGATTCCTGCGCTATTTCTATCATGGCATCGGCAAAAGCGTTCAAAGAGTCCAAACTCTCGGTCTCGGTAGGCTCTATCATCATCGCTTCGGGGATTATCAGGGGGAAATACACAGTAGGAGCATGGAAACCCTTATCCAAAAGTCGTTTGGCGATATCCAGGGTGTTTACACCGTTTTCCTTCTTCTGCCAGCTGCCGTCTGCCACAAACTCGTGCATACAGTATTCCTTGTGCTGAATGTGGTAATAAGCTTCCAGGCGCTTTTGCAGGTAATTGGCGTTTAAGATGGCGTTTTCGCTGGCGCGGCGCAAGCCCTTGGCGCCCAGCATCTTGATATAAATATAAGCGCGCACGAGAACGGCGAAATTGCCATAGAAAGTATGCACCTTACCAATGGATGTAGCGGCATGAGCATAATCCAGATGGTAGCCATTATCATCTTTGGACATTATCGGCACAGGCAGATAGGGGATAAGCTTTTCCACCACGCCTACGGGACCGGCACCGGGGCCGCCACCGCCATGCGGAGTAGAGAAGGTTTTATGCAGGTTAAAGTGAATAATATCAAAGCCGATCTTGCCGGGCTGTACGATGCCCAAAAGTGCGTTTAGGTTCGCTCCATCCATATAGATAAGCGCATCCACACTGTGGAGAAGCTCGGCAATCTCTTCAATATGGGTTTCAAAAAGCCCCAAAGTATTGGGATTGGTAAGCATGAAGCCGGCGGTATTCTCATCCACGATCTCACGCAGACGCGCCATATCGCAGCGACCGTGTTCATCGGATTTTAGCTCCACCACATCAAAGCCTACGAGGTGGCAGGTAGCGGGATTGGTGCCGTGTGCACTATCCGGGATTATGATCTTGGTCTTGTGGGTATTGCCCTTTGCTTTGTGATAAGCTTCGATGATCTTGATGCCGGTAAACTCCCCCTGAGCACCGGCTACAGGCTGCAGGGTCACCTGCGCCATACCGGAGATTTCGCTAAGGTCTTTCTGCAATTCATACAAGAGTTCCAATGCGCCCTGCAGGGTGCTTTCCGGCTGATAAGGGTGCAGATTTGCAAAGCAGGAATTGCGCACCAAAAGCTCATGAATCTTGGGATTATACTTCATGGTGCAGCTTCCTAAGGGGTAAAGCCCTTTTTCGATAAAGTGGTTTTTGTGCGATAAAGAGATATAGTGGCGCATTACATCCAGCTCGCTTACTTCTGGTAAACGGGGTGCTCGTAAACGCTGATACTTCTGAGGAATCAGTTTATCCAGCGGAGTATCGATTTCGCGGGGAGGCAAGGTAGCTCCGGCTCTGCCGGCGGACGAGAGTTCAAATATGGTCTTAGACATGAGATACCTCCTTTAGCGCTTTGATAAAGTCATCTATGGCAGCTTTTCTCTTCTTTTCAGTAGCGGCGAGCATAAGCTTGTGTTCCCCTACTTTTACGCCAGCATAGATGCCATAAGGCAGGAGTTTATCGATTAGCTCCTGAGCGGGGATAGGGGTATTTACTACAAATTCCTTGAAGAAGCTGGCATTTGGATACGCCAGGCTGTAGCCGGGCACTTTGCAGATTTCCTCTGCCAGGTAATGCGCCTTTTGGGCAGATTGCAGGGCTATTTCCTTAAAACCCTCGCGCCCGATTAAGCTCATATACACCGCTGCGGCAAGGGTGCAGAGGGATTGATTGGAGCAAATATTGGAAGTGGCTTTCTCGCGGCGAATATGCTGCTCACGCGCCTGCAGGGTAAGGGCATAAGCGCGGTTGCCCACGGCGTCCAGAGTGCCACCCACGATGCGACCGGGCATTTGACGTGCCATCTCCAGCTTGGTAGCAAAGAAACCAAAGAGCGGTCCACCCATATACATATTGTTGCCCAAAGCCTGCCCTTCACCTACTACGATATCGGCTCCATAGAGCGCAGGAGCTTCCAAAAGAGCCAAAGAAATGGGGTCAACGGATGCGATAAAGAGCGCCTTGGGCTGGCTATGCACGATCTCGCTTATTTCGGCAGCTTCTTCGATATTGCCGTAGTAATTCGGGTTTTGCATTACCACCGAGCCGATGCTTTCATCCATCATGGCTTCAAGCGCTTCTAAATCCAGCTTGCCATCCTTTGCCGGGCAGGTGAGCAGCTCGATTCCGATGCCTTCGGTATAAGCTTTGATAACCTCTACAAAGCTGGGATGCAAACTTGCGGGCAGGATGGCTTTGCTAAGGCGATTCTTGCGCACAGCCATAAGGACGGCTTCGGCAATGGCGCTGGCGGCATCGTACATGGAAGCATTGGCTATTTCCATGCCGGTAAGCTCGCAAATCATGGTTTGATATTCATATACAAATTGTAAGGTGCCCTGGCTTACTTCTGCCTGATAGGGGGTGTAGGCGGTGAAGAATTCCGGACGCTGGATGATGCTATCCACCGCGGCGGGAATAAAGTGATCATACACACCGGCACCCAAGAAGGAATTAGCAGTGGCAGAGCAGATGTTTCTGCAGGTTTGGCTTTGGATCTTGTGCGTAATTTCCAGCTCGGAAAGCGCTGGATCCATATTCAGTTCACCCTTAAGGCGAAACTTTTCAGGGATTGCCTGGATTAGTTCTTCAAACTCCTCAATCCCGATTTTGGCAAAGATTTGCTGCCTATCTTTATCTGTATTAGAAATATAGGGCATTTCGTCTCCTTTCGTACACTGTACAAAGAATAGTTTTTTGCCATACTACAAAAAAGCGGGTTTATGTCAATGGAAATCTTTATTTTGAAGCTTTGAAGCGGCTTAGGGCTTATGGTTTTTGCCGAGAATTGCATAGATTTGGCAGTTTTGCATCTTTTTACCAAACAAAAGATAGATTTATCGATAAAGCTAAGACAATGTAATTCAATGATTTTCCGTATATGAAACAGCTAAATACAGAGCATGATACAGGATACAATGCTAAAATTGCTTGACAAAAAGCGGCAGTTCCAGGACTTTGCTTTTCACTGTGTGGCGAGATAGCTCAGCCGGTAGAGCAGAGGCCTGAAAAGCCTTGTGTCCCCAGTTCGATTCTGGGTCTCGCCACCATTTTTGTATCGAGTAAAAGGACAGTGGAAATATATCAACAAGTTTCTTAGCAATTACGTGGATAAGTTCAAAGATTCTCCTTTACAAAAAAAGCGCTTATTTCATTATTGCAATCGTAAACCAAGTATAATAAAAGAGAGGTCAAGAGCATGACAAAAATCTTGGTCATTGAAGATGAAGACAGCTTCAGAAGAGTTTTGGTGCAGATGCTTACCAAAGCAGGCTTTTCTGTAGATCAAGCTGGAGATGGCAACCAGGCGCTGAAGGTGTGTGCAGAATTCGAACCCGATTTGGTTTTGACGGATATTATAATGCCGGACAAAGAGGGTTTGGAGACCATTCAGGAGCTTTTGGAGCTTTGCCCCACGCTGAAGATTATCGCGATGAGCGGTGGCGGCAAGTTTGGTCCGGATAGCTACCTGCCTCTGGCTCAGAAATTGGGAGCCAAAGCAGCCTTGCAGAAGCCTTTTATGCGCGAAGAGCTGCTCAATACTATCAATCAGGTTTTGGCGGAAGATTGAAATGCCTTGTGTAATCTGGCAGACACCACTCTTTCGTCATAGCGTTCTATGCAAAGGGTCCTGATTTGGGCGGCATTATAGTTTTTTAATCTTTTTACCAGATTCAGGATGCCTGTTGCCAATGCAGCAGGCGTTTCTTTTTCCACCAAAATCCCAACCTCATCTTGCAGGATGTCTCTGGGACCACCACAGTCCGTAGCCACCACGGGTTTTCCGCAGCTTAAGGCTTCGATGATTACCATGCTAAAGCTTTCCACCCGGCTGGGCATTACATAGATATCCGCCGTCTGATAAGCTGCCAAAGCTTCTGCCCTGTCCAGATAACCCGAAAAGCGGATATTGGGAAAAGAGCTTAATTGCCTTTGAATCCTGCTTTTTAGCTTACCCTCCCCAGCCCAGTGCATATCATATTCCAGCCCCTGCCGCTGTAGGATATACAAAGCTTCCGCCAGGTCTGCAACCCCTTTGGCTGCGCTAAAGGTGCTCATGCTGAAGAGTCGGGGTTTCGTAGCAGCGCTGGCTACGGGCAGGAAATAACCAGTATCCACCATATTGGGAATTACCTCCGCTTCCAGGCCGGTAGCTTGGTGGATTTGCTCCTTTAAAGAACTGCTTACCGCGATGAGCTTTGCCGCACCCTTTAGAGCGTCCTCTACAAAAGGCAGGAGCCGCCCCCGCTTACTATAGGATGCCAGAGGGAAGGGACCGCTATGCTCGGCAATAATATAGGGCACTCTTTGCTTTGCTGCAATCCGTTGTGCCAGATAGCCGGCGGGAAAGCTGACCAGGGCATAAACGAGATCTACTTGTGGCAGATTATCAACCGGAAAAGAATCTAAATTACCCCGCTTGAGAAATGCACTATAGCTGATGTGCGGGATGCTTAGTAGCGTAAGATTTGGCAGCAGCTTTTTACTTGCAGCATCCTCTTTCCGCATTGCCACAGCCCTCGTAATACTGCCCAACGGCTCTTTTAGCCGTATCTGATACTCATTTTGTCCAAAATCCAAAAGATAATACTCATCTTCAGTATGCCGCGCCAAAGCCAAAGTTTGTTCAAGAAAAAAGCGCCCTGCTAAAGGATTTGCAGGATAAGGATACCAGGAGGGGAGGATCAGGATTCTCATTTTCGCTTGGGTAAAAGGCTTAGTGCAAATTCAAGATCAAGTGGCAGGATTACCCTCAAGAGCCAGGCGAGGGCAAAATATATAAGCACATAGAAAGCGCCACCCGCAAACATCCTGAGGATATATTGATCTATATAAGACGCAAACCAGAGCACCAGCGGGATGGGCAAAAGCGCTGCAAGCAGATTGCGGAGCAGCTTGCCCAAAGGGAAAAGGCGCAATAGCTGAAAGCCCAGCGCATATTTGATCTGCAAAAGATACACAATGAGAATGAGCCAGCTTACGATTACCGTAGCCCAGGCAGCGCCCTGCATCCCCATTTGGCGGATGAGAATATAGTTCAAAACGGCATTTAGTAGCAGCATTATCACCGCATCCAGCATTACCAGCCGCGTTTTTCCCGTTGCCTGAAAGATGATGCCATAAGTAGCCACCCTCAGGGGTAAGATCAAGAGATAAATCTTGAAATACTGCGCCGCAGCGATATAACGCTCACCATAGATAAAGTGATAAAACTCGCCGGCAAAGAGGAAAAAGACCACCATCAAAGGAAAGATGAGAATGGCGTTCTTGCGCACCGAGGCGCTATAGATATCACTTAGTTCAGAAGGCGAAAGATTTGCTATATTAGGCAAAAGAATGCTATTTACGCTATTGATCAAAATCCCGATTAAGGGCAATTCCATAGCGCCCAAAGAGAATACGGCAAATTCCTCCGGCAGAAAAAAGCCGGAAACCATCAGTTTATCAAGCTGCACGCTGAGCATACCTACCAGAAGCGAAAGCCCCAGCGGGATGGTATAATCCAGCTGCGCCTTAAACCCCCGAAAGTTTTCCAAACTCCATACATTGTGCAAGCCCTTAAGGCATAGCATTACATAAAGCCATTGCACAAAGGCAGAAGCGATAAGCCCCCATACGATATAATGCAGATTTGGGGTAAATAAGGCGATCCCCAGGATTATAAACAAATCTGCCACTACGCCAAAGATCATGAACTGAGCATTTTGCAGCGGACGCTTAAGCCCCAGCATAATGGAACCATAGATCTGCGTAAGGAAGATGAAGATGGGGTAGATGCTAAAAAGCGGCAGGAGATTTGCTAAATCCGGATTGTTGAAAGCCCGGGCAATGGGATGCCTGGCTAAGTAGATGATAGCGGCGCAGATAAGCCCCAAAGCGCTGGCGATATTCATGGTACGTGTAATGAAACGCTTACGTTCAGCTTCGTTTTCGGTTTTGGGCAAGAAGAATTGCAGGCTTTGCGGAAAGCCTAAAAGTAATACCCCGGAAAGGGTGCTAAAGATAAGGAAAAGCTGACGGTAGCTGCCCAAATCCTGCGGACTGAGCAAGCGCGCCAGGGCAATCCCGATCAGAGTCTTAAGGAAAAAACGGATAAAATCCGCAAATGAGAGATATGCGGCTTGCTTACTCAGTTCGCTCAAAGGAGCTTCCCTCGATGATGATGGGGATGCGATAAACCTCATCTCTTTCGGGCAGATACATTTGCAGAGTATAAGAACCCTGTGGAAGCAAACTATTCCTTGCCATGGCGCCTAAAAAATCATCGCTATTAAAGCCTTCATGGTAGTATTTACTGCTTTGAAAGAGCTTTTCACCAGCCTGATTCAGTAAATCCCAATGCCAATCTCCTGCCAAAGGTAATACGCATTCCAGGGTATAGCCACTTTTGGCTTTGTAAAACGCCAGTTTATCCTGAGAGTCTTGTGCAGCTAAAGCCCTTAATTCCGCTATGGGATCGCTAATATAGGGCAAGGGCACCGGATAGGGATAAGCCCCTTTGGCCAAAAGCTGCAAGGCGCCACCGGTCATAATCCCCTCATAACTAAAAAGCGTAATACCGGCAAAATCGTGCTGACGAATATATTCTATTCGATCCCGAATGTGCTGGATATTGTAGTTTGGGCTATTCTCCGGTAAAAGCGAGCCGCCTTGGGCGTTCCAGGCGCGCAGCCCCACCACCACGCGGTCTGTATTACCATTATCCAGCATCGCCCCCAATTGCCGCTTAAAAGCATCGTATTTGGGATGATAGGTCATGGGGTAAGCATAGTCTATAAGACCGCGATTCAGCCAGTCGAACCAATCCTGTCCATAGTGCGTGCGCGCTTCGTTTATTTCAGAGAATACCGCCGCACTCAGGATAAGATTTGGATTGAGGCTTTTTACGCGCTGATTTAGTTTTTCTACAAACTCCGTTACTTGCTGCATTCGCCACTGGGCAAAGCTAAGTTTTTGCTTCTTTTGGGCAGCTTCATAGCGCTCAAGCGAAGTAGGGTGATAGCCGTAAGCAATGGAAGGATAGCGCGCATAATCCAGATGTAAACCGTCTAAATTTGGGTAGGAATCCACCAAATCCGAAAATACATCCAAAAGGTAATCCTGCACTTCGGGGATGCCGGGATCGATGAAATAGCCGTATTGCTCCTTGCCATTCATCTTATTTCCATATTTATCTTCGGTAATCCAGTTTGGATGATTTTTGAAAATATAGTTGCGGCGGTTTATTTCGGGGTCAATATGCGTGGCGTTAAATACTACCACCCAGGCTTGCACCCTCAGACCCGCGGCATGAGCTTTGCGCAGGGTATATTCCAGGGGGTCAAATGCGGCTCCGCTAAGAATATAGCTGCGGGGATCAGGATTGGGATAGATATCGGACAAGCGGTTTGGTATATAAAGCGCATCGCTGCGATAGCGCACCTCGATAAGCAGCTCGTTTTGATTTGCAGCAAGCGCATTTTCTATCACGTTATCAATGGCGTAGGGACTTTTGATATTCCAGGGCAATACCCAGATCGAGCGGATTTCGGCGCTCAAGATACCGCAAATAACAAGCAGGAATACTATTATGAGTTTTTTCACGAATTATCCTTTTGGATTTCAGCTATTTCGGCAAGAGCTTTGCCATCTTGCAGCTGTAGCTCCACCTTTTCGCCAATAGCGAGATTTTGCACGCTGCTAAGCACCGCTGCATCTTTAGTTATCAATGCCCAGCCCTTTTGCATCAGGCGTTTTGGGGATTGCTCTTGCAGGATGCCTTCCCAAAGCGCCAAGTTTTTGGTCTTGCTTTCCAAAGTAGCTTGTGCGCTTTGCAGTAGGCTCTTTTCCAGCTCCTGCAGATGGTATCTGTGCTCTTTGGCAAGGGGTTTAAGGCGGCTATCCAGAGCTTGCGCAAAAGGCGAAGCAATTCTATCCAAGCTACTTTGATATTCCTTTATTCTTTGCGCCTTATTAAATAGCGCCATACTGGCGAGATCAAAACGCTGTTGATACTGCATCCAGAGCTTTTCCGGATGGTAGCGCATAAGCTGTTGATTCAAAGCATTTAGCGGTTCTTTCAGGCGGTTTAGGCGGTTTTGAAATTGTAGTTCAAGCCGTTTGCCCAAAGATTCTATATATTGCAAAAGCTCAGCTTTATCGGGAACCGCCAGCTCTGCCGCAGCGGAGGGGGTGGGAGCACGCAAATCTGCCACAAAGTCTGATATTGTAAAATCTATCTCGTGCCCAACGGCGGAGATTACCGGTATTGCGGAGGCAAAAATGGCGCGTGCCAAAGCCTCATCATTAAAGCAAAAGAGGTCTTCCTGCGAACCGCCCCCGCGGGTAAGGATGATGAGATCTACAGGCTTTACGGTATTGAAATATGCCAAAGCTTTGATCATGGTGGCAGGCGCTTCCAGGCCTTGCGTAAGCGCGGGATATACAAAAGCTTCGATAGGGTAGCGGCGCCGGAGGATATTCATTACATCCTGCAAAGCGGCGGAGGTGGGCGAGGTGATAATACCAAGAGTTTGCGGGTAGGCAGGCAGCTTCTTTTTACGGGCAGGATCAAAAAGCCCCTCGGCATTTAGCTTCTTCTTTAGCTCTTCAAAGCGCGCTTGCATCTCACCCAAACCGCCAGGCATCATACTGCTTACATTCAGGTTGTAAGAACCTCCGCTTACGAAAACGGTTAAACGCCCGAAGCAGATAACGCTTTGCCCATTTTGCGGCTTAAAATCCAAACGGTAATTTACATTCTTGAAAAATGTGCAACGCAGGGTGGCATGCTCGTCCTTCAAATTGAAGTAAATGTGCCCGGAACTATGGTGCACATAGTTCGTGATCTCGCCTTTTACATAAAGAGGCTCGATGCTGCTTTCGATTACCTGTTTGAGATGCTGCGTAATCTCAAAAACGCTAAAGACACTGATATTATCCATATTCGCGCAGTTTTCTGTAGTGCCTTTTTTTGTCAAGGTTTGGCTGCCTGGATTTTGCAACAAAGAAGATATCTGGTAATTGGTTTTTCGGAGCTTTGTGGTGCTTTACCCGTTTGCCTCTCTCGCAATGCCCTCGTCTCTACCCGCTTTTTCTGGGTTGAGGTGAGGGCATTGCGAGGGAGGCAAACGGGGAGGGCTTTCAAAAATGTAGAATGTAAAATGTAAAGTGTATAATTATCAAGGATTTATCGTTTCACTTCAAAATCCTTAAACTGTATTGCTCGCAAGCTCGCTGGCTTCGCTGCGCCAATGAATAATGTCCCGTTATGATAATGGTTGACCAAAAATTGAATCAAATGAGGTGATTTATTTTTGGTAATAGGCTTCAAAAATACGCTTGTAAACGCACTCTATCAGGATTTATCTTGACTAAAATCAAGCCAGAAAAAATAATGACCAAAATATAAGCAAATAGAGGGGAAAATGAAACGATATTTACTATTGCTGCTTCTGCTAGGTATTTTATTTGGGGTTTTGTATGGACAGCCAAATCCAGACCGGGTTTATTTGAGCCTTTTCGATGCGCATGAATATACTATGAATATGAGTATGAGCACCGAGGCAAACCGGCTTTATGCCAATGTTGAGTTCAGCGTTGATTCCGCTCTTTTGCAAGAAGCCGAGAATTACTGCTTTTTCTTAAGTAAGAAGATATTGCTGGAACGAGTAAAGATAAACGGTAAAAGCGTGCCTTTTTCCTATACTACGGGCTTGGATGCACGGCATTTTATGCCACCGCTGGAAGATGAAATGCTGCTTTCGCCAGAGGCGCCTGTTTTCTGCATTTCGATAGATAAGAAGCATTTGCAAAAGGAAAAAGGCGAGATCATGGTTTATTTGGAATACCGCAGCTTCCTGCCAGATTGGAATCAAGATGAGCAAGGCAGAAAATACCTTCTTTGGAATACAGCGGATTTTATCTACCCGCGCAATATACGAAAGGATACGGTATTGAACCTGAATTTTACCTGCACACCCTATTATGTGCTGGTAAATGCAGAAAGCCCTACTTATCGCGGCGGTATCCGTACTTATAAACGTGAGTTTAGGGAAGAAGCAGGTTCCGGAAACAATATAAAAGTATTTAAAAGCTAAATTAGCTCAGTTCGGTAGAGCAACTGATTCGTAATCAGTAGGTCGGGGGTTCGAATCCCCCATTTAGCTCCAGAAATTGGCGGTAATAGCATACCGCCTTTTTCGTTTTGTGCGACAAAATAGAGTTTATTTCAGGTTATCCCGAAATACGCGATGAAGAACAATTAGACTATACATTCCCGTTTCCTTTGATATCGCGCAGTTTATGAACATTTCAAGCTGCCCGAATTACTAATTGCCTTTATGCCTAATTTGCTTAACATATAATCAAATAAGCTATTGAGGTGAAAGATGATTTACGATTTAATACGCAAAAACCGCAGCTATCGCCGTTTTCAGGAAGCAAGGGAAATCTCCCGGAACACTCTGGCAGAATTGATTGATCTGGCGCGGCTTTCCCCCAGTGCAGCCAATCTGCAGGAATTGCGCTTCCGCTTGGTGTATTCAAAAGAAGAAAAGGAATTGGTATTTCCCTGCCTGAAATGGGCAAATTACCTTACAGAGTGGGATGGTCCTGTATATGGGCAGCGTCCTGGTGGCTATATCCTCGTACTGGCACCCAAAAATAATACGCGCTTTCATTATATTGATGCCGGAATAGCTTGCCAAAGCATGCTATTGGGCGCTACTGCGCAGGGATTGGGCGGATGTATGATTGCTTCCATGAATCGTGAACGGCTGGAACAGGATTTACTGCTGCCGGCTGAAATGGACATCCTTTTGGCAATTGCTTTGGGAGTTCCGGATGAAGAGGTATTGATAGACGATATCTCTATCGCAGAAAGCATCAAGTATTATCGGGATGAAAAAGACAGGCACCGCGTTCCCAAGCTCAAGCGTGATGAGCTTATAATTCGCTAATAGTGCAATACTTTGGGAGCTTGTTCAGAGCTTGTTCAGAAATACCAAAACGAAGCACGATATCTGTCACATTTCAGGTGAGGACATTTCTTGATGTGATATTGTTTGCGTATTTCTGGACAACCTCAAGATTGCCAGGCACATTTTGGCATTCTGGAGCTAGCTCTTATCTAAGCTTATCAGGTGCAATCCGGCTTTTTATCGCAATACTCAATTGCCTACGTTCTTCACCATTAAGGCCAATGAAATAGGTAAGAATTAAATAAAACACAGCGGTTAAGGCGCCATATAGCAGCACAATGAGCAAGCGACCGGGGTAATAGATACGCCCCAGGAAGTAAGCAAAGCCCAGGCTGATAAAGCTTACTATCAGGGTGCGCAAGACCACATCCCGAAAGTATTGTGAGATGCTGATACCGGCGAAGCGGCAGGCTTTGGGGATATTGAAGCTAAAAGCGAGAATGAAGTTTGGCAAAAAGGTGCCTAAAGCCACGCCGATCATGCCGATATCCGGAATCTTGGATGTATAAAAAATCACCGGCATCAGCTTCATGAAAAGAATGCTAAGCCCCAGATTGAGAAGCGCTTCGATAATGGCTACAAAGGCTAAGATGCGGTGTTCATTTGCCATGAGCAATACATACACACTGCTACTGCGGAAAAATAGCAGGACATACATGGAGGCAAGCAGGATCATGGCGCAAATCATGCCGGCGGGGTGATCCAGTTGCAACCAAATATTTAGCAGCGGTTTTACATATACGATGATGGGAACGATCAATAGCGAGGAGATGATGCCCATTAAGCGGTTTGATTGCAACAATATCTGATTCACTTTGGATTTATCTCCGGCAGCAAAGAGCGTGGCGGCTACAGGACCGAGGTTATCCAAAAACTGGGCGGAAAACTTTTGATAGGTATCTGCCAGACGGATGGAGATTTGATATACTGCTACCATGGCAACCGAGCCAAATACCGAGATTACAAGCTGATCCGTCTTAAGAATGATAATATTGGTAAAGGTGATAAGATAGGCATAGAGGCTAAAACTCATTACCGAAACCAAGAGGCTGCGATCGTAATTTGCCGGCGAGAGCTGAAAAGTGGGGATCAGCCGGTGCACCACGATCATCATGGTAAGTGAGGATAGGATATTCGTTCCCAGCGCTACAAATACCATCCCAACCAGCCCCTGCTTTAGCTTCATCATGATTGCCATGCCTATGAAATTAAATAGCATATAGCAAATCTGGATGATGTTGCGGGTGTGCATTTTCTGCAAGCCGCGCAGGATTTCGGCAAAGAAGCCAAAGGGGAAGGCGATGGCAGAGCCGGTACCAAAGAGCACGATGGTTTTGGCAAAATATGCCTCATTCTCCGGTGCGATGCCGAAGAACCTGCCCAGATTGAAGCTGAGCACCACGGCAAAAACCACAATCAAAAAGGCAAAAGCTACATAATTGAAAAATACGGTGCTTACTACGCGGTTGTATTTATCCCAATCTTGGGTAACCACGCTCTCGGAGGTGTGTTTTTGTACTGCCGTGCCAAAGCCAAAATCCAGGAGAAGCGAATAGCCAAAGATAGACCATAAAAGCGCCCAAAAGCCATATTCCTCGCGTGATAGCCCCAAAAAGAGGATGCGCGTAAGGAAGATGGTGATCCCCATCCCAATAATCATCTTTCCATAATTGGAAAGTGTATTGATCAGCATCCGTTTGGGGATGGCGCTTTGATGATTTTGCATTTAATCTATGAAGCCTCTATTATTTTCTGCGAAGCACAAAAATTACTTTGCGGTTTTCGGCAAATTCTTCTTCAGTTTTGGGCGGGTACATTTGTGAGGCAATTCCGCTGCCCATGGCTCTCATCCGTTCACTGGCTACACCCAGATTTTCCAAATACTGCTTTACGGTATCGGCACGCTTTTGGGTAAGATTCAGGTTATATTGCTGGGAAGCGCGGGGATCGGCAAAAGCCATGATATCAATCAAATATGAGGGGTTTGCTTTGAGCACCTTTGCCACTTCATTCAGCTTGTCTATTTCGCTGGGGCGGATATTGCTTTGATCCAGATCAAAAAAGATATTGGGCAGGGCTACTACCTCAGTTTTTTCCAGAACAGTTTCCACGTAAACCGTATCTACTCTGGTTTCCACTATTACCTTGGGTTCCGGCTTGGCAGGGGGAATGAACTCCTGATCTTTATTGCGCTCAAAATCTTCGGGAAAATGGCTCATATAGATGGTCATGGTTTTGGGTACGGGCGGAATCATAAGGAAGATGTTTTGCGTGTATTGATTCGGATACAAGGGGATGGCGGTGATATTGATCATGCGGTCAGATTCATGCGCCAGATTGTAATTCAGGGGGGTAGTGCCTATTTCCTTGCCGTTAATGAGAATCTGTGCTTTGGTAGGCAGGCTGCGGATGCGGATGCTTTTCTTGAACATGCCGCGCTCTTCTAAGGTAATGCTACGCGTATTTTTGGCGCAGGCAGCTACGAGCAGGGTGAAAAGCACTAAGATGCTGATAAGGTATCGGTTCTTGTTCATTTTTAGCCTCTTATTTTTGCGGTTTGCAGTTTTATTTCTTGGGTTAAAATCTCTTCCAGGTGCGGTATATGCAATTCTGGAGAGAACTTAGTTTTTACTTTTTGGAAAGCACTATCTTTTATTGCATCTATCTCTTTGGGTGTCAGCCGGTACAGGCTGAGGATCGCTTCCAGCAAGCTTTCAGGATTGTTGCGCTTAAAGAGCAGCGAGTCTTTTGGCGAATCAATTATCTCGGCGGGACCGTATTGATCGGAAGCAATTACTATTAACCGCGCTGCCATGGCTTCAATGATGATCCTGCCAAAGGTTTCCTGTGCCAGAGTGGGCATGATGAGTACGTCGTAGCGGGGGAGGATTTTATTTAGCTCTTGGCTTTTGCCTTTGAACCGGAAGTACTTAGCGAGTTTCAAAGAGTGGATCTGCGCTTTCAGTGTATCGGCATAAGCTTCGGAATCATCACCATAGATATCCAGCCGAAAGTCTGGGGCTTGCGCCAGCAACCGGGGGGCTATTTCAATAATGTGTTGCAGTCCTTTGAGGGGTTCTATCCTGCCAGCAAAAACGAAACTCAGGGGCAAGGCGGTTTTTCGCTCATTGGCTGGCACGGTATCGATAAGGCGCGGGATTACATAGCTGCGTTCTACCCTATAGCGACGCTTTAGCGCTTCCGCAAACCACTGTGAGGGGCAGATTACGGGGTTTAGCTTTAGTGTGTCTCGCAATTTGCGGGGAGTATGGAAGTTTAGCCTTGCCAATAGGCGCTGTTTGAAGCTATGGGGAGTATATAGTTTTAGCCAGTCATCTCCCATATCGTAGATCAAAGGGACGCCGCTGTGTTGGGCAGCCAGGGCACAGCCAATGGTGAGCCGCTTTTGATTTCCCATATAGATGATATCGGGCGCTATTTGTTCGATAGCCTTTTGGGTTAGATCGTAATTATTAGTATTTAGCCCGTGATTTGCCATGCGGGCATTGGGTTCATGCCAATCCGTAAGCAGGGGCAATTTGCGCTGAATCCAGTTCTCTGAACGGTTCATTAAGAATACGGCGATAAAGGGACCAGCCACGCCGCAGAGTACATGGATTTCGTGTCCGCGCTTTGTCAAATGCCGCATATTTTCGGCAATGGAAAGTTCGTAGCCTCCTTCAAAGAGGGGCGGATAGTAGTTCGATATTACCATTATCTTCATTCAACGTCCCAGTATCTTTTCGCGGATGATGTCTTGCAAATGCGTATCTGGAAAGATGTCTATCCCCAAAAAGCTTTTGATGAGATACAAGGCGTAAAGCCCCAGAATGAGCAGCACCAATAGCATAAAGATGTAAGTAAAGATCTTTGCTACAGTGGTAAGCGATTGGCTCATATCGCCTTTATCCAGGGATTTAAACTGGTTGCGGGTGTCTTTGCCAAAGATGATTACGATATACCAATGGCGGAAGAACCAAAAGGAAAAGCGGATATCAATGATTCCCTGCGAAGGCACGGGCGGGAGCATGCGCTTCATAAGCCCCATCAGGTCTTTGCGCTGTTCGTGGGTGAGAGATTCTTTGCCGGTTCCGCCGTCTATGAGCTTCTTTGGTTTTTTCTTATCCATGGGTTTGCACCTGCAATCTGCTTGCTCTATATTCTGCTTCCTGGGTAGAGCGGTGGATTTTATATATTCGCTGCAACGCCGAAATAAGGGCAAAAACCAGCATCAATTGATAGAAGTTATTGGTCTGTTTCAATACCCATTCCAAAGTAGATTCCAGATATATCGCCAGAAGACTACCCGTAAAGGCAATGGGGATAAATTGATAGGGGTTATTTTGATAGTTAAAGAAATTCGCCACACTCATAAAGTAATAATAAAAGATAAAGATGATGAATACTACCATAGTGTGCCAACCGCATTCGGCAGCAATCATCAGATAAATGGTTTCCACCAGTCCGTTTTGCTCCTCTTCATCTTCGGGGTCGATCATCGGGATATGGCTACCGTATTCATAAGGGGGATTGATGGCTACGCCAAAGTTATTTAGCCCCACGCCCAGGGTTTTTGCTTCTGCCATATTAACCGCAGCGTATGCGAGGTCTTTTCGCACTTCGGCGCTTTCCATGGGGGCGGTCACAAAGCGTTCCTGAATGGAATTCCAGGCTTTTGCCATGAACGCAATACCCAGGAAAAAGAGGATTAGCGTAATGGTTACTTTACGCGAATTGATATGGCTAAGGAAAGAGAGGGCGAGAACGATGGCGAGGGAAACGGCATATAATACCAGACCGGCGCGGGAGAGCGTGGCTACTATATTTACGGTTGCCATAAAAAACATCAGCAGCCAAAAAGCCAGATTCCTGCGGCTAAAATATTCCGCATTCATTACATAAGCCAGAAAGATGGAACCCAGGATGATACTATACATTACCAATGAGTTTTGGTGGGGGAAGGGACCGTAAGACTGGAACTTGCCCAAGAAATACTTCTGGTAGATTACCTCTATAAAGATGTAGATATTTGTAATCGCCAGTGCGGGCAGCAGGTAATCCACCTTTACGAAGCTATTTAGGTAGTTATATACCGTAAAAAAGAATACGTACATGCGCAGCATTTTCCAAAGCTCAAACCAGGAAAAGAGCGGCTCGATGGAATTCACCATGGAGAGAGCGGAAAAGGCGAAATAGAGGAAATAGAGCCAGGAACCGGGGGGTAATTTCAGCCGGAAATAGCCGCGATTTTTGATGGTAAAATATAACAGGATAAGCACGCAGATATCCACCATCCCCACCTCAAAGCCGCGGGAGCTAAGGCGAAAGGTCTCGCGCGAAACGAAATTGATATCTTCCATGCGCACGGTAAAGAAGATCATCATGATAAAGATGAAGCGCTCCACCTTGGGGTAGCGATTTGCAAGATAGCAACCCAAAGGCACGCCCAGAAAGAGCGTGATAAAAAAGAAGATGTATTTGAGATGTGGTATCGCTTCAGTCATGGCTGGATACTAAGCTTTGTGCATTATTGCCCGCGGATGTCTTTGATCATCTCATTGATGAAATAGGCAGATTGCACGGCTTGCAGGCTGGGCAAGGCATAGTTTACCACCTGATTCCATTTGGCGATGGGGTGTTTGGGCACAAATACGATGTCGTTTGGCTTCAAACGGAAGTCCCGCACTTTGGCTTTGAGGATGTCTTTGGTATTGATCTTAAAGAGGCGCGGGTGGCTAAGATTGCCGCGGATTACGTAAATCGTGGATTGGGCTGTGGGTTTGAAGCCTTGGGCAAAGGAGATGCTTTGCACCAGGGTCATATTTTCCTGATAGAAATAGTGCCCTTCCTGGTGCACTTCGCCTATTACGTAGATTTCGCGGTTGATAGCCGAGGGGATGAAGATGTAATCCTTATCCAAAATGGGGATGTTATAGATGGTTTTGCCGTTTTGCACGAGTTCCACAAAGTCTATGGGGAGAATGCGGTTATCCCGTATCATAAAGGTGCGTTCGAGGTCTGCCAATTCCACAGAGTTATTCTGGAAATAGCCCAAAGCCAAGCCACCGGCTGCGGCAATGGCGTCCAATACCCGCATGCGCCCTTTGATGGGGACTACGCCGGGGTAGGTAAGCTTGCCCAGCATGGTGATACTGGTACCGCGGGTTTCAAAGGGAATAATGGATACAATAGGGTAAAGCACGTAGTTTTTAAGACGCTCTTCTATTACCTTAGTGGCTTCGGGGATGGTAAGCCCTCGTACATCCACTTCACCTACCAGGCGGTAAGAGAGGGTGCCGTCGTCTTTTACCATTACCACATCCGAATCCAGATCCGGCTCGTCATATACATATACTTTCATCTTGTCGCCGGGACCCAGGGTATATGGCGGCATTTCAATGTCGTTCAAACGCTGCAATTCCTCCAGCGCTTCCTGGGTGGTTTGACGTGTAAGATGCGTTTCTTCCAGATATTCCGGCAGAGCATCAAGATTCTCTTCGATATAGCTGTTATTTGAGGAGCAGGCACCAAAAAGCAGCGCCAGGATAAGCAAGAGGGCAAAGGCGAGATAATGGTATCGATTAGTATTTATCATGGAAGTAATCCTTGTGAACATAATTGAGCACGCCATAGATTTCGTGGAAATTGCGTTCTTTGAGGAATTGCACCAGGCGGCAAACCCGGTTGCGGTTGCTTACATCAAAGCGGGCTACCATGAGGAGCATGGAGGAAGCAGCAGCGATATTGCTAAATAGCTGAATATTGAAGGGGAAATCAAATAGCTCCCATATTACCAGGTCGTAGCGCTTGAGCAGCGAGAGGAAGTCCTTTACCCGGGCTATTTCCACCGTGCT
The DNA here is from genome assembly GCA_028695495.1 of Candidatus Cloacimonadota bacterium. Lineage (GTDB taxonomy): Bacteria > Cloacimonadota > Cloacimonadia > Cloacimonadales > Cloacimonadaceae > UBA5456. The sequence continues at coordinate 21,458 of JAQVIX010000042.1, forward strand.
GGTAAAGATTGTTTCATCTGCCAAAAAGTAGGCGTAGGAAATGGCTTGATTGCCGTTATCGATGGCAAAACTATCAGATATTTCATACAGGTAGTCGTTTATTATATAGTCCTGAATTGCCGGACTGCTCTCGCGGATGGTATCGATATACAGGATATTGCGCTGCTTTTGGGTAATCATCTGCGAAAGCTCTTTGATGATAAAGCTTTTGCCCGCTTCCGGAACGTCGCTGCCAAAGGCGAGCATGGGCGGGCTGTCATCGGCTATTTTGCGGTAAACATCGTTGATCATTACCTGGAAATTGCGGTAAAATACGTGTTTATCCACATAGTTCTCATCGGGCAGGCAGGCAATCATGGGTATCCTGATACCACAATCAAAGTCATTCTCACTGCGAATCTTATTGTGGAGCAGCTCTTTACCCAGGATATACAGCGAGCCAAGGGTAAATACCACGATGCCACTAAGCAGAACCATCAGCTTGCGCTTGCCGCCTTCGGGTATCTCCGGTGCTTGCGCTGCTTCCAGTATCTCAAAATCGCTTACGTTGGATTGCATCGCCATCTTGGATTCGGCAATTCTGCCTTCCACAATGCGCAGGATGTCTTTATTCAGCTCCAGCTGCCGCTCGATCTCAAAGAACTCCTTTTGCAGGGCAGTGAGGTTTTCCAATCCGGCTTTGATGCCGTTTACTTCCATGCGGAATTCCTTGTTCTTTTCCAGCGCTCCTTCACGTTCTGCCTGATAGCGCGCTTTGTCGATATTATAGGCGTCCGAAAGCCCGCTAGGACCCCAGATAATGGTTTCGGGCAGATCGCGGGTTTTCTTTTTCATCTGTGCCCTGAGTTCGCTAATCTCGGTAAGCACCTTGCGCACTTTGGGGTTATCGCTGGTATAGCGGGAACTGAGCGCTTCCAATTCCTTTTCCAGGGCGAGGATGCGGCGCTCATCTGTATCCGTATAAGTCCAGCTCATTACCACTTCGTCCGGCAGCTTGGCTATCTTCTCTTCCATTTCGGCAATCTTGCTATCCATTTCCCGCACTTTCAGGCTGTTTTCAATCATTTTGATTTCCAGCTCTTTGAGTTGGTCAAACTTGGTTTGTGTTTCGTGAGGAATGGAGATAATGCCGTATTTGGCGCGGTGCGCTTCAAATTGCAGACCAAGGTCGTTAATCAAAGCCAGGCGGCTCTTTTGCTGCTCCAGATAGTAGTTATATATCTTTAGAGCGGCGGAGTTTTGCAGCTTGGTATTGTTGAAGATAAAAGATTCTGCTGTGGTATTGGCGATAATGGCGGCAGTTTGCGCATCGCCCCAGCTTACCGAAAAGCGCAGGATATTTGACCTGTTTCCTCTTTGAACCGTTACCCTCTTATACAGATCTTCTGGCGTAAGCTTTAGCTGCAAACGCTCGATCACATCGCTTAATACATCGCGGGTGCGCACCGTTTCCAATACGGTATTGATGTCGTAGCTCTGATAGAGGTAGGGCATATCCACCGGGGTAGTCATGTTTTTGGGCGCACGGATGATGTAGCAGCTCGCTTTCCAAATGGGACCCACTCTAAAAAGCGCCCATAGGGCAACGATTGCCATGGCTACCACGGTAATGATCAGCAATCGTTTAAAGCGCATGGCATAGACGCGGAGCAGCATGTTCAGGTCAAACACAAAAAGCGGTTTGCGTTCTCTCGTATCGAAAAATGGTGTTTCGCTATTCAAGGCACTTCTCCATTGTTTTTCTAATATCGGTAATGGACACTATATTGGAAGGGATACTTTGGTTTGAGAGCATAATGCTATAGGAATGCGGGGCATCCGGATGGTAGCCGTGCATGCCTGCCAGCAGGGTATTGCCCATAAAACTGGGATTGATTAGTATGCCTTCATTCATAAGGTAATACAATTCGCCAAACTTATCGTGGGGAAAGCCCACGCGTAAATCCTTCATATCTTCTTTGAATACCAGGGTTCCGATATCCAGGCTTTGTAAAAGGTCTATTATATCACGTTTGGCAGCAGGATTCATAAACCAGAAGCGTGCCATAGTGGAATCGTAAAAAGCGAGGTAGTCTCTGGTATATGCATATGGCAGCTTCTGGATGAGGGGCATGAGATCAAAGGAATCCTTTACCGGCGCCATACCGTGATCCGAGATGATATAAAGCTGCACATCCTGATAAATCCTTTGGGCAAAGCGGTATAGCTTCGATATTTCCGCTTCCAGCTCTTTGAGCTTTGCCTCAGTGGCATTTGAGAAAGGACCATGCTGGTGCATTACGGCATCCAGATGGGGCAGATATACATAGCAAAAGCGGATTTTGCCTTCGCTGATTGCGCGCTTATTTTCCTGCAAGATGCGAGTTTCGCTCTGCCGCCAGTTTGAGCAGTAATAGGGGATACCCTTTTCTACACACCAATCGAAGATGGTATCTGTAGCCAGGATGCCGCCGGGCACAAAGTAATCATACTTTTCCAGATAGTCAAAGTAAGGCAGGTATTTGAAAGGCACGTTATAGATTTGGAAATAGCCGGTATAGCCGTGTGCCCATTTGATAAGCCGGCTGAGGTAATGCCTTACCCGCCCGCGGTCTGCCAAAGAAGAGGGCAAAAGCTCCAGGTATTTGAGTAGCTTAAAGGGTGAATGCTCCGGATCGTACATAAAAGACGACCAATGCGTGTGTTCATCCGGATATCTGCCGGTAAGAATGGAAGGATCTGCCGCACTGGAAAAGCCGAAGGTGGTCTTTAGCCTTTGGCATGTAGGCGCCAGCTCCTTCATAAAGCCATATTTCTGGTAAATCTCCCAGCCCAGGGCATCGATGAACACATACATAGCGAGCTTTTTCATTTAGTTATACCTCTGCCAGAGGGATACATAGCGTTGACGCAGGCTCTCGGCATCTGCCCCGTGTGCCAGCCCCAGGATGGGCGCCAGGTTGCTAAGGGAAATGGGGGCATCAAAAAGCAGCCAGGGGAGTGCGTAAAAGAGGCGGTAGCGCGGGTATTTGATATATTCGTTTAAACTGCTGGGGCTAAGACCAATATCCCTCAGATTTAGCGCAAAGTTCTTTGCCAGAGACATCAGGGAGTTTTCACTATCTTTATAGCTTGCCAGCAACCGGTGATAGGTATCCAGGTTTAGGTTGGATACGCCAAAGAAAGCCGCCCATACCGCATAATATAGCTCTTCAAAATCTATTAGGGTTTGGCTAAGCCGCTCTTTCAGCTCTTC
>JAQVIX010000043.1 GCA_028695495.1 Candidatus Cloacimonadota bacterium
AGCAAATCTCTGCGTGCCAGAATCGATATGGCAAGCCCGAACCTAAATATGCGAGACCCGGTAATTTACCGCATTAAACATACCGAGCACCATCGCACTGGTGCAGATTGGCAGATTTACCCAATGTATGACTATACCCATTGCGTGTCCGACGCGCTGGAGATGATTACCCATAGCATCTGCACTTTGGAATTTGAAGACCATCGCCCTTTGTACGATTGGTTTTTGGATCAGCTTCCCGTGCCCTGCCACCCGCAGCAGATTGAATTTGCACGGCTGAATTTGAGCTATACGGTAATGAGCAAGCGTCTGCTCTTGGAACTGGTAAAGAGCAACTACGTAAAGGGTTGGGACGACCCCCGCATGCCCACCATCGCCGGAATGCGCCGCCGCGGCTTCACCCCCGCTGCGATCCGCGATTTTGCCGAGCGCATCGGCGTGGCAAAGGCAAACTCCATGGTGGATTATGAATTGCTTAATTTCTGTCTGCGGGAAGATTTGAACAAAATAGGCAACCGCAGGATGGCTGTGCTTGATCCCATCAGGCTTACCATTACAAACTATCCGGAAGCACAGGTGGAAATGCTGGATGCGGAAAACAACCCCGAAGACGCCAGTTTCGGCAACCGTAAAGTGCCTTTTAGCCGTGAATTATACATAGAACGTGAGGACTTTTTGGAAGTACCGCCCAAAGGCTGGTTCCGCTTCGCCCCCGGCAAAGAAGTGCGCCTAAAACATGCCTATTATATTACTTGCACAGATTTCAGCAAGGACGCGGATGGCAATATCACCGAAATCTTCTGCACTTATGATCCTCAAAGCCGGGGCGGCTGGAGCAATGACGGGCGCAAGGTAAAAGGCACCCTGCATTGGGTTTCCGCCGCTCACGCCATCCCCCTGGAAGTACGGATTTACAATCAGCTTTTCACCATCCCCGATCTGGCGGAAGTGGAAGAAGGCAAAAGCTATCTGGATTATCTGAATCCAGATAGCGAAATCATCAATACCGCCGCTCTGGGCGAGCCTTCTTTGGCAGAAGCAAAGGTGGGCGAAAGCTTCCAATTCCTGCGCTTAGGCTATTTTGCGCCGGATTATGATATGAGTGCTGAAAAGCCGGTATTTAACCGCGTTTGTGCCCTGAGAGATAGCTGGGCAAAACAGCAAAAGAAACAATAATACGGGACTAATATCCCCATAAATAAAGGAGAAAAAAGATGGTTTACAAAGTAGTTTTGATCAAGATCGATCACCGCGCCAGCGAAGCTACCAAGGTGCAGAGCATCCTTACCGAGTATGGCTGCAACATCAAGGTGCGCCTGGGTTTGCATGAGGTTTCCAAAGAGTTTTGCGCCAATGACGGCCTGATAGTATTGGAAGTAGAGGGCGAAATAGGCGAAATGATTGATAAGCTGAACGCTATCGAATATGTAAAAGCACAAATGATCGAGATGTGAGAATAGCGAAATTCGCAAGAATCAAGGGAAGCTACCGGTGGGTGGCTTCCTTTTTTGTTTAGTTATGCTTCCGCCATTTTGCTTGACCAGATTTCCCCAATCATAAAATTGGCAATAAATAAAAAACAAAGATAAGGACAGAACATGAAACAGCGGATATTGATAGTTTTAGCGCTACTACTGGCAGCAAACTCGCTGGCAGCGCTCTATAGCGACAAATTCCCCCTGGGCACCTATTCCTATTTGCAAACGGCAAACACGTTTTTTGCCCAAAACCGCGCGGAACTCATCCGCGAAATGCAGGAATTGGGCTACAACATCAACATTATTGAGACCAATAACAGCGAGAAAGACCTGAACTCGCTCCTCAAAGACCTGGATAAGGCGGGTATCGATGCGGTGCTTACAGATAAATGCTACAGCCAGGACCCCAAGGACTCAAAGCATTATAGCATAGTGGCTTTGGCTACCAGCAATTTCCACCGCTTTGAAGCGGAATTCAGCGGTGCCCGTGCTGTGAAAAAAGGCGACAATCTGGATAACCGCTTTTGGTATGGCAATAGCGGCACTATCCCCCGCACGGGCAAGGTCTTAAATGATCCCGGCGCTTCTTACGAACATGTATGGTATGCCGCACGCGGGCTGGACAAAGCCGGCTGGATTTTTACCGATGTAAACTACCGTTTCCCAGATCGAAAAGGCAATACCGTAAAGCTTTACGATGAGATACGCTTTCATAAAACGCATGTAAGTGCCAAAGCAGATAAGGATTCCCTATACTTTACTTATCGGATAAAGATCAGCAATATCCAGCCAGATCTGCGCGAGGATAGCCCCCTTTTGGCGATGGAGTTTTACGGGCATAGTGGAGATAAATACTCTTTCGGCACCAAACGTGAGGTGCTATTAGGAGATAGCGGCAGTAGCCAGAAGCTCTTTACTGTGGGGGATTACAAGGCTCTGGGGCAGCCCAAGGAGTTCTTTGATATCGATCTAAATATCAGCTACAACGACCTGCGCGCCAGTGGGTTGATGACAGACGACCTGGATGATAATCCGGATACGCCGGGGCATTGGTGGTGGTATGTGCTAAGGCATTTTGCGCCGGGGCTGTATTGGTATGGAACTTGTGATGTGGCATTGGATTATATCGATTTTGAAGACCAGATCCACCGAAACTTAAGGCAAAACTCCGCCATGTATACCAAAGGCATCAACGCCCGGCTAAAGGAGCATCTCTCGCTGCCAAATGGGCGCATTATCAAACATGTATATAGCATGGATGAGCCTTTTCAAACCCAATTGGATTCCTTTGACCGCATCCAAAATATGATTAGCAAAGATAATCCTTCACTAATTACGGCATCTTACGATTTCCGCCACCGCCATTACCATCAGGGGGAAGGTAAATACTGGGATTTGGAAGAGCTTACGCGGCAAATTGCCAAACCCAAAACAAGTATGCCGGATATCTACCCCCTTCAACCAGGCATCAGCTATGAACCTTACGCCGGCGAGAACTTCCTGCAAAATGTGTTGGATCATAAACTTGTGAAACACTATCGGGAATCACGTGAATATAGCCTGGGTAAAGGTGCTTTTTACCCCATCGTTCAATGCTTTGGCAATTGGAGCGGTGACCGCTGGTATTCCTGGATTGCGCCCCCCAAAGCCACGCAAAAGATGCTGCTCTTCTTTCCCTTGTGTTATGGCGCAAACGGGGTGTATCATTATCAATTGCAGGGGCATGTCTCCTCTGCAAAAGGCGCCGGCTTCTATGCACCCCTTGTGGGAATAGATTCGGAGAGTATCCAGCGCAGCCCCTATATTTACGATGTGGTAAAAGAGATCAATCCCAGAGTGAAAAAGCTGGGGGAAGAGCTGCAAAAGTGGCAATGGAAAGGCGCGGCTACTGTAATGGAAAATAGTATGTATCCGGCACTTAGCTTTGCCAATACACCGCTGAAGCAACTACGGGTAAAGCAGAATATCAGTTCCCTCTATAGCGGCTATATCGAAACCGGCTTGTATCAGAATAATGCAGGGAAAACCGCACTTTTTGCCGTAAACCGCCGCACAAATTACCTGCAAACCCGCATGGGGCTGAACCGTGTGGACTATATTCCGCTGGATAGCTACAATAAAGCCTTTGCCGAATTTGCTCCGCAGAGCCTGGTAATCCATCTGCCCAAAGGCAATAAAAAGACGGTGGTGAAGGATTTTGAAACCGGAAAAGTGTATAAAGCCAAAGGTGGCAAGATAAGCGTACCCTTAGCCGCCGGAGATGCTAAGCTATTGATATTTGAATAAATAACGCAAAAAGGGCAGGCGATCCAGCGATCTCCTGCCCTTTTTTTGGGGTCTTTATTTAGGGGTTGTAAATGCAATTCATATTTACCTGTGCAGGAATCAGTTCATACCAGTTTTGATATTCATTGCCACCACTTTGCGCCCAATTGGTAAAGCCCAGATAGGCATGGGTAATCTGCTTGTGCTCTTGCGGATGCTTCCAGGGGTAAGGCACGTCCAGCGCCCAGGGCAGATTGTTTTTGCTGAGGTAATAGCGCTTTAGCCCCAGATTTGTATCGTCATCCAAAGTGCCAAACAGCGTTTCATCGGCATACATAGTAGGCGGATAGCCAGGCAAGTGAATCTCGTGCCCCGCGGCGCGGTTTACCTGCAAGAAGGGATTCCAGATGCCCCATTCCGGTAGGCTATTCAAATCCAGCGGCGCATCCAAAGTAAGCTCAAAGCTAAGCGGAATGGGCGGATAGTGCGGCTGACCCATCTGCGTGTTCCAATAGATATCGTTGCTCAATACGCCCACGAAGTCGCTGGTATTGGATATCACTTTCAGGATGGAATATGCGCCAGCTTCGGTAATGGGCATATCGTAAGCCACACCATTGCCCAGGCTGCTCAAGGAAGCGATATTGCTGGCAGCAAAAGGGAATTCGATGGCAAAGGCATTTTGATAGCTCGCACCCACTGCCTTCAGCAAGAAACTGCCGATAATATCCTTTACCTTCATCTGGGCATTTAATACCAGCTTTAGCTGATAGCCCATAACCAGGTCGTTAAAATCATAATCCCCCATCTGCGGCCATAAGTCTTCAAAGGCGAGAGTGCCCCAGCCATCTGCCGAGCCTTGAGGATAGTACATATTGTAAGCTCGATCGGGATCATCCGGATAGGCATCCAAATCGTTTGCCACGCCATCGCCATCGCGATCATTATCACTGGTAATCCCCAGGAAAAACTTATCTCCTGCCGCCACGGTGGAAAGACCCAAGTCCCGCACCCATTGCGGCATTTGTTCGTTTTTCAGCATCCAGAGATTGCCCCAGCTATACAGGTAGTCGTCGCTCTTGATAGCGATATTTCCCTGCCAGCCAACGGCATAGCCCTTGTAAGTGCCGCTGGGGGCATTGGCGTTATCGTAATTATTGCCCCAACCCACCAGGCTGCCATCGCTCTTGCGCGCAACGGCATGCAAAAAGCGGGCTTTTACTTCGATAAAGTCATTTCCCGCGGGCAAATCCAATTCGCCATTATATGCCGAACCCCAGCCTACCAGTTCGCCATTGGATTTGATGGCAATGCTATACATATTGCCGGCAGCGATGGCACGATATGTGCCGGCGGGGATATTCAGGCGATCGTTACCGGCATTTCCCCAGCCGTAGATCGTTCCATCACTTTTGATGGCGAGGTTGTGCTCGATGCCGGCAGAAATGGCGGTGTACCCTGTTCCTGTAGGACTGGTTGCTTGCCCTTTATTGTTTTTGCCCCAGGCAACGATGCTGCCATCGCTTTTCAGCGCCAGGGCGTGGTCTTCACCAGCAGAAATGGCAGTAAAACCCGTACCGGAGGGCACATTGGAAGTAATCTGGCTATTGGCGCCCCAGGCTACGAGGCTGCCATCGCTTTTCAGGGCGATGGCAAAGTCTTTGCCACCATCAATAGCGATAAAATCCTCTCCCGCAGGCACCCCGCTTTGTACATGTGGGTGGGGCGAACCCCATACCACGATGCCACCAGCGGCAAAGAGGGATACAAGGGAGGCGATAAGGCAGAGCGTAATCAGTATCTTTTTCATCTCTGCCCCCCTTATCTTACGCGGAAATCGCGCTTGAGCGTGCCCGCTTGCACGGAAATCTCTTCAGAATACATCTGATACTCCACTACCACTTTCTTGATGGTTTTGGGCAATACCAGTTGGGTTTTAAGTCCGGTTTCAGGGTTCAATTGCGCTTTGAAAAGCAATTCGCCTCCGGTGCTTTTGATCACTACCGGCAAGCGCCAGGAGCCATCTATTTCGATGTCTATCTTGTTTTTCATTTCGTAAGTGAAGCCTTGCGGTACCTTGAGGTCTTGCATATTTACCTGCGTAAGGCTGCTTTCTTTGTCCGTACAGCCCGCCAGCAGCAGCAAAAGCACCACAAATGCTGTAATAATTGTTGCTTTCATTAGGTTCTCCTTTTCCGATCCCAGCTTTTTGGGTGTCTTAATATAAATCTATTTGTAATAGGATAATTTACCCCCTCTTGCTGTCAAGCACAAAATGCCGCTAAGTGGTGTTTTTATCCGTGCTTTGTGGATGTTTTGCTATAATATAGCCGTTTTGCCGGCAAAGTATGGACACAAAAAAGGCTCCGCTGCCTCTTAGTAAAAGGGCGGAGCCAATTATTATCGCGGCTTCTTACACTCTTAATTCCGAGATGTGAATATCCCAGCGTTTTATATCGTGATTCAAATAGAGCGTGCCATTATGCGCTTTCAAGCGGCTATAGATATCCTGCTTGGCTTTGAAGGTATCCTTGCGGCAGACGTCGTAAGCAGAGGTAATGGCGGGTGAGGAATGGAACTGCGTGGCAATGATATCGCCAGCATAGATGTAAAAGGCATCCTCGCTTTGGATTTGCACATATTGCGAGCCAACTGTATGTCCGCCGCATTTTACACAAGATACGCCCGGCGCAATCTCCACTTCTCCTTCGATAAGCCTTATCTTGCCCGTGGCTTCCAGTAGCGCCAGCTGCTGTTCAAAAGCATACGCCGCTTTGTTTAAGCCATCGGGGTTTTTGGCTATTTCCCACTCCTCTTTCTGAATCCAGTAAGTGGCGTTTGGGAAAGTAAGGACTTCCCTGCCAGCAAAATCCGTAACAATCCCGCCAGCATGGTCAAAATGCAGATGCGTAATGATTACATCTGTGATATCCTTATCCCGATAGCCCAGCCTGCCCAAAGAGAGGGGCAGCATAAAGTCGCTGGGGCGGTAGATATCGCGCTGTTTATCGCTTAACCGATTGCCCAGCCCGGTATCGATCAGGATGCGGCGCCCCTCCTGCACTATAAAGAGCAGATTTAGCTCCATCTTTTGGCGGAGACTCTCGTCTGTAGGCACCTTATCTTTCCATATCGCGTATGGCAATACCCCCAGTAGCGCTCCGCCATCAGACCAATAGTGCCCTGCAGATACCTTAAAGAGTTTCATCTTATTCCTCTGGGTGTTTATTCTTTTCTTTCTTGATATAAGGCTTTTTACCGTGGTTTTTGTAATAGCTTTTGCCGGGTTTTCTGCCCGTTTTGCCCGCCACATCCTTCAAGCCTTCGGATTTGCCCTTCAAAGAGGCTTTTGCCATGGGCTTGGACGCCGCTTTCCGGGCTGCCGGAGTTTGCTTTTGCATCAGCTCTTTTTCGTTTAGCTTGGCGGGAAATACCACGATGCGCTTATTCTCGCCTTCGCCCAAGGTAAGGGTTTTCAAGCTCTTATCTCGCTCTATATAGCGATGGATAATGCGGCGGTCGCTGGCGGGCATAGGCTCCAGAGTAAGTGCCTCGCCGCTGCTTTTTACCTTCTTGATCTGGGGAATATAGCGGCTAAGGAATTGGCTTTCACGGCGCTCTCGGTAGCCATCGGCATCCAGATAGATGCGATCCAGCTTGCGGTCGCTCTCAAATACGCGGTTTACCAAGTATTGGATGGTTTCCAGCATCTGCCCGTTTTTGCCGATTACAAAACCGGTTTCCACAATGCCATCGATGCTAAGATGCAGGGTTTTCCCCTCTTTGTGGGTGTGGATTTTGCTGAAGCTAATACCCATTTTACCCAGCAGGGTTTCGGTAAAAAGGCGCACCCTATCTTCTGTTTCGGGCACCTGAAAGCGCACCAAAGCCAGCTTATTGGCAAAGAAGCCAAGGAAGCCTTTGGAGGGCTTTTTCAAAATCTCATATTGCAATTCGTGATCACGAATGCTGTGGTCACGACGGAACTCGCGGATGATTTCTTCTACACTCGATCCGCTTTTATCGATCGTTGTCATTAATAAATCCTTATTTCTTGTAGTGTTTCTTCAGATAGTATTGCTGGGCTACACTGAAGATATTGAAGGTCGTCCAATACAATACCAAGCCGGCAGGCATGCTGCGGAAGATGAAAAACATCATGATGGGCATCATCCAGGTCATCATCTTTTGCGAGGATTGCATTGCCTTTTGTTTTTCATCCATTTCGGCGAGGTCGGACGCTTTGGGCTGCATCATCAGGGATTGCAGCAGCATAAAGCCACCCATGATGATGGGAAGTATCAGGTAGGGATCCGGCTCGGAGAGGTCTTTGATCCAGAGCATAAATCCCGCATTGCGCATATCCAGCGAGTAGCGCAATACATTGTACAGTGAGATAAAGATGGGCATTTGCAAAAGCAGCGGCAAGCAGCCACTCATGGGGTTTGCACCCGCTTCTTTGTAAAGCTTGCTCAGCTCGATCTGCATGGTTTGCGGATCGTTTTTGTATTTTGCCTGTAGCGCCTGCACCTGCGGCTGAATCTTTTGCATCTTAAATTGCGCATCCATGCTTTTGTGGGTAAGCGGATGCAGAATCACCTTGAGCAGCAGCGCCAGGATAATGAGCACCACTCCGTAATTTCGTACATAGCGGTGCAACCAGTTCAGGAAAAGGGCAAAGATATTCGCCAGCCAGCGCAGCCAATTTGGTCCCCGCTCGGCGATATTTTCCATATTGGCAGCGTATGGCTTTAAGAGTGCGGCATCGGCGGGACCGGCATAGAGGATAAAGCTTTGGCTCCAATTTGCCTTTGGCTCTTTGTGATAGCTATCCAGGCTAAAGCCGGGGTTTGCAGTTTCGCTATTTAGGTTGCTATTAAAGCTTTTAGATAGCGCCGGCTTATCTTCCTTGAGTGCGAGGCTAAAGTACTTGCTGCGCACGGCGATGTAATCAAAAGAATCGAAACTCCCCTGAGGCTGATTCTTGCGCATTTTGGCGAGATTTTGCTTCGTAAGTGAATTATTCGCATAGAGGAAAAAGCGATAATCCTGCTGCTTGTTTTTTACATAGTTTTCGCTATCGGCGATACCCGCGCTAAAATCCAAACGCAAACCCTGCGAAACTCCGGCTACTTCGATCTCCATCCGGATGCCGTAAGATGCGTCCAAAGTATAGCGCTTGAGAATGCTGGGCTGCTCTTTTTCACCTAAATAGAAGCTAAGCGAGCGCAGATCCTCGGAAACTTCGTGCAAAAAGAGGCTGCCACCAAAGTTCAGGCTCCCTTCCGGTTGATAAACGCTTAAGAGTGCAAGCTTTTCGCCCGTTGGAACCAAGTTTACCGCTGTATCCTTTTCCCGCTTGTATTCTTTAAGTTCGATTCCGGTAATCGCCGCCCCTTGCGAGCTAAAATCCACTTTGAATACATCGTTTTCCAGGCTGAGGGCTACTGCTTCCGATGCACCTGCCAGGTCTTCTGCCAAGCCCGTAGCTTCCAAAGGCATAGTGGTGGTTTGGCTAACGCCAAGGCTATCGGGCAATTGCAATTCGCTCTGCTGTTTTTGCAGCTTTTGGGCATGTTCGCGCTGCGGCTTCCAGATAAAGTGATCGAAAACCAGGTAGATCGCGAAGATCAGTATTAGTGCGCTAATGGTACGTTTATCCATTTTATCTCCTTAGGGCAGGGGGTCGTAGCCGCCCCGGCAGAAGGGATTGCAGCGGAGGATGCGCCAACCGCTGAGGTAAAAAGCTTTATGAAGCGGGTATTTCTCAAAAGCTTCCAGGGCATATTGCGAACACGAAGGTGTAAAGCGGCAACTTTTGGGCAAAAAGGGAGATATCGCCTTTTGATACAGGCGGATAAGCGCCAGCGCCAGATGGCGGGGAAACGAGCTGATTACGGCAAGCGTCATGCCAAAGCTCCTAAAAGCGCTTGCAATTCCAAACCCAATTCCTGCCAACTTAGCTCTGCCGCGCCTTTGCGGGCAATGATATTCAGTTTCTGACCCAGAGGATAGTGGCTATGATGCCCACGCAGCCAGGCTTTGATGCGGCGTTTGAGCCGGTTGCGTTTTACGGCATTGCCTACCTTTTTGCTAATGGTAATCCCCACGGCAAATTCTCCTTCCGATGGCAAAAGTGGTGCATAAAAATGGCGGCTGCGCAGGCAGTGGGCTGCACTGGCAAACTCCAGATACTCATAGTGTGGCTTGATCCAGCGGATCATAGCTTATACACTGAGTACTTTTCTCCCCTTGGCTCTGCGGCGTGCCAGTACCTTACGTCCGTTTTTGGTGGACATTCTCAGGCGAAAGCCATGGGTATTCTTACGGGATCTGTTTGAGGGCTGATAAGTCCTTTTCATCTATTTTTCTCCTTGTGAAATTCACATATTTTCATTCAGAAAGCCATTATTTTCAGTTTATGAATTTAGTCAAGGCTTTTGTGAAAAATTGCCTGTATTTACTTAAGCGCCGGCTAATTCCCAAAGGTTTGTTGCGCTCGGGGCGAAGATTTTTTGTTGAGATTGTGCTTTTCGAGGGCTTTGGGAGTAACTGGTGTAATTCGTGCACATTCGTCTTTTATTCGCGGACATTCGGGGGAAACAAAAACGGCATCTCGAAATCAAAGCTCAAGATGCCGTAATTATCAGCTATTTATCTTAGATATGAGGCTGGATTTTGTCCATGATTTTGTTTTTTTGCACCAAGCCAACTAATTGCTCGGCTACCGCGCCATTAACAAAGAAAAGCAAGGTGGGGATGGACATAATCGAATATTTGCCAGCGATTTCCTGGCTTTCATCGATATTTACCTTTGCCACTTTGATCTTGCCTTCCAGTTCATTGGCTACTTTTTCTACAATGGGCGACAGGGCTTTGCAAGGTCCGCACCAGGGAGCCCAAAAGTCCACCAAAACGGGGATTTCGCTATTTAGGACTTCGGCTTCAAAGGTGCTGGTTTTTACTTCCAGGATAGCCATGTATTATTCTTCCACGATGGCGAGGATATCGCTCTTGGACAAAATGAGATATTTAATCCCATCCAGCTCTATTTCGGTGCCGGCATATTTGCCATAAAGCACTTTATTTCCTACTTTTACGATCTTTTGTAGCTCTTCATCGGTTCCCACTGCCACGATCTCGGCAATCTGCGGTTTTTCCTTGGCAGTATCCGGGATAATGATCCCACCAATAGTCTTCTCTTCGGCTGCCGCGGCAATCTTTACCACAACATGATCTTCAATAGGTCTCAGTTTCATAACTAACCTCCAGTATTTAATATAATCTTGTTAATATCAATTTAGTCGAAATCACATTCTTAGCAAACACTTTTTTAGACTGCTAATTTTTGTCAAGCCAAAAGTAGGGTTTTTGATGGGAAATTCGGCGTTTTTTATTGGAAGGTTTTAGCTTCCCCGATTGTTGCCCTCGCAATGCCGTCCTCTCTGCCCGCTTTTTGTGGGTAGAGGCGAGGGCATTGCGAGGGAGGCAAACGGGCAAGCTTCGCTGCGCTCCGTTAATGAATAATGACGGAGAGGCTGTCCCGAAATGCCAAAACCAAGCACGATATCTGTATCACTGGGAATGTAGCGGCGCAAGGCGCCAAAGCCCGTTTTTAATAAAGCTTGTGCGAAGCGCACACTGTAATGAATTGAAACACAATCCGTAATGATTAGCTGTTGCGTATAAATTTCGGCGGGTTCAAGGCATTGAACCCCTACATTTCAGGTGTGTATATTTCTTGTTGTTGTGTTGTTTTTCGTATTACTGGACTGCCTCACCATAATAAATTGATATTGAGTCCGTAATGATTAGCTGTTGCGTATAAATTTCGGCGGGTTCAAGGCATTGAACCCCTACATTTCAGGTGTGGACATTTCTTGTTGTTGTGTTGTTTTTCGTATTACTGGACAGCCTCGGTTGATCATAGCTGACGCTGGTGGCTGGGGTATCGATTTTGGGTTGTGGATTATCTGTAAGTGAAAAGAAACCACCAGCAATATATGCAAATTAAAGCGAATTATCGCGAATACCGCTACAAACAATAGCCTTAAACCTAACAAGTTACTCTCTAAACGAGCGCAGCGCCTAACACCTAAAACCTATCACCTAAAACCTGCTAAAGGATTTACAGCCACCATAGACTTCACGAACTATTGTCGTTGTTAGCTGCCGCCGCTTGAGGTCAATGTCGCTTGCGAAAGGCGTCGGCGGCGCTTGAAGGCGGATAAGCGCCATTAAACCAAGGGCTAAACCCATAAATCAAGGGGAAGCCCTTACACAGCGGAAGCCTGTATTGCCACTGCTAATAGTCGCGTTGCAAACTCGCATCGACACGGTGCAGAATCTGGCATAAAAGTTCCAATCACCGCCGCGTAACACACGGTAAGACCCGCTCGCTGCACCATGCGGATCTGTCTGTGAGCCGCTGGGATAGCTATTTGACCATATATCCCAACACCATTCCCATACATTACCACTCATATCGTATATTCCAAGTTCATTGGGAAGTTTGGAACCGACAACATGCGTAGTATTACCAGAATTAGAATCATACCGCGCCACGGCATTTACATCATTACTACCAGAGTAGGTATAGCCCTGAGATCGATTCCCACCCTTGGCGGCATACATCCATTCCATCTCTGTGGGCAAACGGTAGCCATTTGCAGTCCAATCGCAGTTTACATTTATGTGATTGTTTCTATTTGTATTCCAGCCCGCAGGCCAGTTATCAGGATTTGCGCCATAAGTGCCATAGCTGTAGCAAGGTGTAAGCTCTTCGATTATGCTGCGCCGGTTGCAATATTCGATGGCATTATACCAGCTTACCTGCTCTACAGGACGCTCAGGATTACCGCCGAAGTGAGATGGATTCGCCCCCATCACCGCTTCATAGTCCGCTTGTATTGTTTGGTATTTATCGATGTAAAAGCTGGATAGCGCCACATTGGATGTGCCGTTATCAAAGGTTCCGCCTTCCACCCAGATAAAACGCGCAATCTGAATCTGATACTCTGCTACGGCGGTTTCAGAAGCCAACCAATATTCTTTGTAGGCTTTGGCTTTGAGGGTAGTGGTTTCGGCAATTTCTATCGGCTGTATGTATAACAATGAGTTTTGATCCGGTTCGCTACCATCCAAAGTATAGTAGATTTCGACTCCGGATATACCGCAAATGATATTTACGATATGTATTTCGGCATAAAAACCACCTGGCGGATCAAAGACTGGTGTGGGTAGAGTGGGATAATCGGCATTACCTTCTGTCTCTACGATTATCTGGCAGTCAATCCTCTTAAGATTTATGCTTTTACCGCCGGCAGGAGCGGAGATTTCGATATCCGGTGCCATGGTATCGATGGTAGGGATGGAGCTAATGCCAATGGGGCTATGCGCCATGAGCAGCGTGAACGAGCTTAAAAGCAAGAGCGTGAGTAAGCTCTGTTTCATGGTTCCTCCTAAATCGGGGTTTTTATGATAGATGCAGCTTAATTTGATGAGAGAAATGAGTCAAGCATTTTAATGGATACATGGGTTTAACCGCGGATATCGCAGATGGACGCAGCGTTAAACCTTTTATGAGCGAGCAAGCCTCTTAAGCTTGTTTTTTACCACCGAAAAAGACGAAAAAGACGAGAAAGGGCTTCTTGGAATTCATTACGGCAGGATATGTATGCCAAGATCGGGATTTATGGTCGCCATGGACTTCACGAAATTGAATTTGAGCCTGCCTTTACGCCATGTGTTATTGCGAATGCCTTACAGCTTGTCCCGTCAGGGACAGTGGTTCAGGTAGCCCAGGGTGTTCTTGCCAAAAAGGAGCTTGCGAGTTTTTGGTAAGATAAACCCTGGGTGATCGATGCAGTTGAAGAATGTTTTTTTATCCCCCGCCCCTCCCTATTATTTACACAAAACCCGCCGGGGTTTTGTGTAAATAATAGGGAGGGCGGGAGACTTTTTAATTGCTTGTGAATTACGCAATTGCTATCTGATATACCACCCCTAGGGGGGCTGTTCGTAGTGCATGTTTTTGAGTTTCAGGACAGTTTCTCTGGAGTGTCAAACTCCATTTTCTTTTTCTGCCAAAGCGGAGGCAAGGCAGCCCATTTTCTTTTTCTGCCAAAGCGGAGGCAAGGCTGCCCATTTTCTGTTTCTGTCAAAGCGGAGTTTGACACCCCAGAGAGGCTACCCCGAAATACTCTCATTCACTTCGCAACAAATCTTTCAAACATTTGTCACACTACTCATAATCTAACGATCACACGTTTCCTATGTTGTGTTTTAATTGTTACATTTTCTACTATCCCTAACACCCGTTGAATTAGCACCCTGATTAGCCGACTTTCTTTGCATTCGGTAAGGTGGTTCTATACGTATCGCATCTGCCAAGGTTAAGCGTGTAATCAAACCCTTCATACGTATAATAAACAAAGATCCCAATTCCTGTTTCTCTCATATCTGGCTGATACATCCTTCCTTGATGGTATAAACCTTGTTACATAATGCACTCAGTTCCTGATCATGAGTTACAATAATGACTGTATTGCTCAATTTGCTGATCAAATCGAGCACTTTACTCCGGTTGAGAACATCCAAATTCACGGTTGGTTCATCCAATAAAACAACTTCTGTGTCTCTTGATATTCCTCGGAGTAATGAAAGACGCTGTTTTTGCCCGGAGGATAGATTATTCCCGCTATCTCCCACACTTTTGTTTTTATCGAAGTCGATATTCAAGTCTGTCATTAGATTTGCAACAATCCCCTTACTCGCACCATAAGCTACATTCTCAATAAGCGTAGAATTAAAGAATACCGGGTCCTGCCAGATTGCACAGAAGCACTCCCGCAGATCATACTTCACATGGCTCTGGGGAACATCATTGACGAATACACATCCTGCTTCAGGCTCTACTAAACCAAAAATGACCTTTAGGAGGGTGGTTTTACCACTTCCTGATCCGCCAAATATTGCTATCTTATCACCCTTGGCAACGCTCAATGTAATGTCATGTAGAACTTTGCTTGTATAGGAAAATTCCACGTTCTTGAGTTCCATTGTTTTAAATTCGGTCAATACCTCATCATACTTAACTTCAGGTGTTTCAAAAAACTGATTAATCCGTTCAATATTCACTTTTGCCTGAGTATAAACAGCCCCGATACTGAACATTTGAGAAATGCTACCCAATAGCTGCTGTGACATCATGATAAAGAGCAGTAAACTGCCAACTGTCATTTTACCGGTGATAATGCTATATCCCCCCACACTAATAACGAGGATGGGAATAAGCTCAAATATTCCTGTATTGAAGGTTTTGAACTTGAACTCTGCAATGTAAGCCTTCATAGATGTCACAAACTGCTTCATTAATGATTCATGGTACTTACTCACATTGTATTCCACGACATCATTCTCCATACAATGGGGTAACATACTCAATGATTCTACTAATTGTCGATCCCTTTGTGCTAGTTGTTCCTGACTCTTGCTACTGGTATTGGATATCTTGATCATGAATTTGTTACTCAATAGCATATGTATGGGTATGCAAACCAGAATCAACAATGTTAGTAGCCAGTTATAATAAAACAGAACCGCCAAACTGAGGACAACAATGATGATACTCCTCAGGAATGTGAACAAGCTATCTGTAAAAATTGAAAACAACTGGGTTGCATCATTCTGTATTCTAGCGAACCAGTACCCCTGATTATTCTGGTTGAAATATAAATGATTTACGTAGTGCAGTTTTGTGATCAAATCCGTTTTCAGCTTGATACTTACATTTAGATTTACTTTCGTATTGGCCACAGAGGTATAGTAGAAAAATATCAGGCCTAATCCATTTATGATGATAAAAGCGCCAACAGTATAGCACAAAGTTGCAATATCCTTTCTAGGTATAACTGTATCAACAGTATATTTGAACAGTATATTTGATACTATTTCTAACATTGTTAATATTACGAATAAGATTAGTGCAACTACAATAGTAACCCAATACTGTTTATAGTATCCCAGAAATCTCTTGAATTTATTCACTATTTCAATCCATTTTGATATAGTAGTTTAATATATGGTTCAATATTGTATTTCAGGGTTGAGCATACTTTTTTCCCCTGAATTCTCTCCTTTATACACCCCCCCCTTACATATTGGGAAAATCTTACATTTTACACAGGACTGATCATCGAAAGGATCATAACAGATATATTTTGTGTAATTGTTCTGGTTTGTATAAGTTGGATCATTAATGTTAGCATAATCCTCGTTATCATATATTCCTGTTGTACATAGGTACTTTTTCCCATCTGGAGCATAGATTGCCGAATTGGTGTGTAATGCTTGACAATATGTATCCTTTCTGTCGGGCAAGGAGAACCTGAACCCTCTTCTAATTGCCATTTCTATATACTCCAATTGAATGCCTGCAAAATCTTTAATACTGATCTCTTTATCAATGTGGCATAAACTGTTAAATTTCGTTATCGGAGCAAAATGCATATCTACTAAATCTTTCTGTTTTAGCTTTGTAGTCAGATCATCTAATAACTCTTCAATCTTGTTATCGTAATCATTCGATACATTTATCCGAATCCCAACATGAACGTCATTTTTATTCAGTAGGTTTATATTCTCAATCACCTTGTCATAAATATCGCATTGCTTGACTCTATTATGTATTTCTCTCGGTCCATCCAATGTTATCTGTATGAATGCCAAACCGTACATTTTGAGGAAAATGATTTTGTCTTCATTAAGGTACTCTCCATTAGAGATAATCACAGTGGTTAAATGAACCATATGTTCTGAAAGAGTAGCACTAAGGTTGTTATAAAAGTATTCAACTCCTAGCCATGCTTTATCCATCATAGGTTCACCCCCAAACCAACAAACTGATAAATGTTTATTAATGGAACCATGAAAATATGACTTCAAGCTCGCCAAGATATTATCTATCGTGCTTTCTGACATGTAGGTTTTTTCATTAGGTTGAAAACAGTAACTGCACTTGGCTTGGCAGTCTAATGTCGGGAGGATTATAATATTGAGGCCAAGATCATTAAAACACTTCTGACGATGAAGTATTTTTAAAGTACTAATCTCATCATTGTTGTCTTTCATAAGATAGTGCTTACTTACAAGGAACTCAATCTCTTCATTTGAAAAAGAATCAATAACGAGTTCATTATTGTATACTCTATTTGTATCCAATTCCACCAATGCGCCTGAAATGGTATTAAAGCAGAGTACGTTATCTTTGCCATCCAAATAAATGTTGTAATTACTCTCAATCATGATTACTCCTTAATTTAAGCTTTTATGGAAATAAAGGTGAAAGTAATAATTATTTCCATTTAGATTTACATAATCGGTGATTTACCGAATTGTCTTAGGTAGCTGCTGTATTTGCTTATTTTTCTTTTGGAGTATTTCCTTGTTCTCCGCAGACAATCAAGGCTATACATTGGCAGATAGGGCTGCAAAAACATGGTGCAAGCTCCTGTGATACTCCATTGCCGCTTTTGATTATTACCATTTTTTTTCTCCTATTGTTTCATTATTTCGTTTTTCATTTACTAACCAATACCTAATTATTATCTTTCACCATTCATTATTTCATTATCAATTTATCGCAATGCTAGTTCTATGCTGTTCTGTTATACTACTAAATCCTTTTGGCCTTCTTCCTATGGATAAATCATAAGCATATCACAGCCCTATGAACTACAAGTAGAACTCGTCTGATTTAAATAGCAGTGGGAATATCTTCTTAATAGCCATTTTACAAACTAAATAGTTATACTAAGCTTAAAATAGCAATTGGCCTGATCACGGACAAAATGACCCAGTGGATCATGATAAAGTGACTTTTCATCTTGCCACTGATTTGTTTGGAAGCCTAGAAAGATGAACCAGTCCTTTCTCAATTCATAGCTATAATTAGTATAAAATGAGAGATTTGAAAAACTCCCATATGACTCATATGTCGTAATGCTTAGTCCATTTCGGATAGACATCTGATTATTGATGTTATAAATCAATTTTGCTGCTATTATCTGATAATGATTATCTAATTGTATTGTATAGTTATCAGGTGGAATAAAATAGACACGCTGATAGTTATACATGTAGTCTGCAACATCCAGCGACCACTTCAGGCTCTGGCTAACGATACCTGAAAACTTCAATGAAGTCATCAAATACGGAGAAGTCTGATTGATACTATATATCAAACCATTTCCGACAATCACATTTGAAGATAAATTGCATAAATCCCATTTATACCAGTTAAAACCCACATTAGCAAAGTACTGATCATGAGTATGTCCTTGATAGTATTCCCTGGAATATGTACTTCCACCTGATAAAGTGAGTTTAGAGTAGAATTCAAGCCAAGAAGAGGCACCAACAGTCTCGTATTTTAGTGATTTATGCTGATCCAAATGCGTGATATAATCTCCACTGCAATAAAAACCCCAACTGCGTAATCTATTCTCCTGTGGCTTTGAATTCCAAGATATATTAAGACCATAATTCTCAAATCCAGTATCATAAATTGTCCCTGTGTCGATTCTTAAATCTTTTCCGATGTAGTTGTACTTTGCGTTGATCATCCAATTGTCAGGATTGGCAGTTAAATCGCAGTTGAAAAAATCCCCCTGTTTATCGCCTTTAATATTTGAATAGTTATTTTCTTCATGTCTCCAACTATGGATATACTCTGCGCCGATTTGAAGTTTTCTGATCAGCTCCCAATCAAGTCTGGAGGATACTATCTGGTTATAGTATCCAGTATTTAATCTGCTTAAAGAAGAGAGAATAAATCGATATCTATGCTGTATCTTGATAAAAGAGGCAAGCTGATAGTAATCATCATTGTTGACAATAGAATCACCTATTTGTATTTTTTTATCCCTTGCGCAAAGAATTCCATAATTCAAAGTATTAGTATTGCCGGTGAACTTCAACGCATACTGTGGCTGAGTAATCAAACGGGTATTAAACAAACTGGAACTAACACCGAAAGCATCGAGATCCTCAATGAAAAAGAAACGATTCTCTGCATAATACGGAGGATATTTACTATTGTATATATTTTGGGCATCATCCTGGGGAACGTCTGTAAAATCTGGATTTATAGTAACTTTCAATTTTGTTTTTGAGCTCGGATTGAAACTGATGTCCATTCCAAGATTCTCAGGCTCAAATGACTCAGTTCTGTTAATTAAATCATAACTCTTCACAATGTATGGTCGAAATGTCCACCCAGAAGCACGGTTAATAGGATTGGACATAGATACATCATAAGATTGAGAAAAGTAATATCTCAATTCATTCACGTTAGAATAGGGACTACTATACATTTCCTGGTTCTGCTGGTGATACCGACTTAGTATTATTTTCCATTGATACGGTGGTTTAGCATTGAATCTCATATCCTTGAAGGGTAGTTTTGCTACAATCCTAAGAAGGCTATCACTGTAGTCTGCTGTATATGAGTATGTACTATTCCAGTTATAATCAACAGTACAATCACTATTCCTTATTCCATCACTCAGTGTCCCAGTTGCGCTAAATACATAATAATAAGCATAGTATGCTTCAGGTATAGTTATGATCTGTATTCTCAGATAATCACCATTAGCCCTGGTATCTCTGGGAGCAAACTCGCCTTTGCAGAATGTACTATCAATAGTGGCATTAAACTCAATGTATAGGTTGTCTACATCATACCAGAGCCATACTCTTGTTGGCAAGGATTCTTCTTTTCTGTCATCAGGGTCAATTCTCACAAAGCTTTCAAATAGATTATCATCTGTCTTTACGGGCACGGTAGAAAAAGGAACTTCAATTGCATAAAATGACAAACATGAAACCAAAAGAAGGATTACAAATAGTATTAATCTCATTTTTCTTCCATATGATAGCGTCTCATCAAATCCTCACATCATAAGTGGGAAGCCGAATTCCATTTAGGAAGATCAGTCTCAAATGTTGGTGTAAATTCCAACTCATTGTTTCTCATGTTAGTTAAATTCATTCTTATTATCCTCTTTTATACATTCTGTGTATGTTCAGATGATCAATAGCACTATTTTCATACTCGTGTTTTTTTTGTCAAGAACAATTTTCAAACAGCCCCCCCGTTTTTATATCTTAATGGCTCTCAGGGCGTTATCCTTGCTTCAATACGGTTTTCTTAGACTAGAAGAATGAGAAAGAAACAAGTGTCGCATACGGTGCCTGAGGGGCATTATAAGGCAAATGCATATTTGTAATAAACTGATGATAAATTATATAAATCTATGGTTTGTCCACTTTTCCCTTTACAAAAAGAAGCTCCTATAATTATTGTTCCGAAAAACAACATTCAGGAGCAGACACATGATACAACAAAAAAACATTCAGGAAAAAAATGTAACAAAAATTAAAGGATTATCTAAGTTTCTTTCGGAACTCTTATGCTTTACCAGAGTATTGCGCGGTTCAGGGAAAAAAGGGAAGCAGCATTAAACCAAGCCTTTATGATGTTCGTTATCAAAATCCTTCGTCTTTTTCGGTGATTAAATCTCTGTGCTTTCGGTGTTTTTGTTGGTGGAAAAATCCGTATAACTATTCAAATCACAATAGTTCTGGTAGAATAGGATAGCGTCAATTTCTGATGCGATGTAATCAAAATAGTTTTCTCGGCAAAAAGGCTAAAGATCAAATCCATTACGCATTTAGCATTATCATGATCCAGATTGGCAATGGGTTCATCCAAAAGAATAACATCCGGATCGCATAAGATCAATCTGGCAATGGCTATCCTTTGTTTTTCGCCTCCGGACAGCAGCTCCCCGCCTTCGCCCATTGTGCCATACAGGAGCTTGGGGTTTGTGTATTGCTGCATATTTACCTGAGATAATGCGCGGATTACCTCTTTTTCGCTGGCGTCCGGAACTCCATAACGCAGGTTTTCTATGAGCGGAATATTGTACATGATGTTATTCTGAGAGAGATAACCGATTCTTGACCTCAGAAAAGTGGTATTATATTCGCTTAAATCTTTACCATACAGCTTGATATTACCTTTCTGAGGGCATATAAGCCTTACGATAAGATTTAGCACCGTAGTTTTCCCTTTTCCGCTTTCACCTACGAGCGAGACCTTCTCTTGGTGCATCAGTTTAAAGCTCATGGATTCAAGTACATTAGTGCTCTTATCGCCAGCATCATAGCGAAATGATACGGCATCAAATTCAATTGCCACAGGCTCTGCGAAATCCAAATAATCCTCATGCGATAAGCTCTCATCACTGGCAATATCTCTGTTTTCTGATGTTTCCTGAAATGCTTTTGACAGCTTTTTGTAGGATACGATAGACATAGCAACGCTATTGTAAAAACGGGAAATATTTACAAAAGGTGAATAGAAACGACCCAAATACTGAATAAAGATGAGTAATTCGCCAATGCTAAGAACCTGCTCTTGCACCCTCAAAATCCCGATATAAAGCAGGGCAATCGAGACCACAATTTGAACGCCGCTGGTAAGCGGAAATATCGCCGATGACACCTTCAGCCCTTTAATCGCCTGCAAGAAATAGTCTTTGAGCAAAAGCGAGTATTGTTCTTCCTCTTTAGCTTCGCAAGCAAAAAGCTTTAGCAACAAAAAACCTTTGATTCTACCCAGCGTGATGGAGGTAAGATGGGACATTTGCTCCCGTAAACGAGTGGAAATCCTAATCTGTTTATTGCCCAGGATGAAACTATTTAGAACCACAAACGGCACCGGAATTAACATCAAAATCGAGAGTAAGGTAGATATTCTAAAACAGATAAAGACAATAAAGAATACGGTGATGAGATCAATTAGTAAGCCGTTTATAGGTCCGACGATCAATCCTCTTACATTTTCCACGTCTGAAAGCATACGCAAGGTGGTTTCGCCTGAGCTAAGGGTGTTTAAATAGCTATAGTTGCTTCTGATCAGGCTGGAAAAGAGCTTTTCCCGGATATTAAGTAAGATTCTCTCGCCATTGTAGGTAACTGAGAAGCCCCGAATGATGGACATAAATAGTGAGAAAAGGGACACAATGAGATAAAGGAGAAGTAGCTGCACCAGAAGCGAATAACTGCTGTATTGCGAGATGATATTTACTAAAGGATAGATGATATATTTACTAAGAACTGCTTTATCTAAAGAGATGGTATCGATAATCATGCCAAATACTTGTTGGGGCAATACCGAAACCATCGCTTCCAAAAGCACCAGCAAAATTACGATGAAGGTGAAGGGGCGGAAAATGATTTTTCTTAACATCTTAGGTACAAGCGCAGCTATGCTTTAGCCCCAAACAAAATATGATACAGCGAGATTGATGCTGCCACCGAGACATTCAGCGAATTCTTCCAGCCCAGCACGGGTAAATGGACGATTTCATCGCAGATGGCGAGATTTTCCGGCGCGATACCCAAGGCTTCATTACCCAAGACCAATGCCAGCGGATAGGAATACTTTACCTCAAATACCGAGCAGGAAGGCGCGGCGGTTTCCAGGGCATAAATGCGCGTTCCTTTTGCCTTTAGCTCCATAATCGCCTGGAGGGTGCTGTCGCAATAGCGCCAGGGAACCCGTTCGCAGGTGCCCAGCGCGGTTTTACTCATATTCGGATGCGAGGGATTGGGCGTAATGCCGCATAGAATAAGTTCTTTGATAGCAAGGCATTCGGATAGGCGGAAAAGCGAACCTACATTAAAGACGCTACGCAGGTTATCCGCTACAAGGGTGATGCCGCTGGCACGCTGTAGCGCAGCGGGATCGGCAGCCTTTTGCCCATCGCCAATGCGCAGGCTACTTTGGCTATCCTTGTAGCTTTCCGCCCCAAAATACTCGCTGAGGGCGCGCAAGGTGCGGTGAGGGTCATCACTAAGGCTGGTGAGCAGCTTTTGATAGCGCAAGGGCAGGGGTTCATGGCAGGAGCGCCCCAAACGGCGGATATGCTCCTGCAATTCCTGGCGGCGTTTGGGGTGCGGCAGATCTTTTTCCAGCTCGATAAAGAGTTTATGCAGCGCTTTTAACTGCGCATCAAAGCTGAAGTTATAGAACTTTTCAGGGCTGTATAAGGCGGGATATTTCATGGGAAATAGCGCTGGATAAGCTGGGCGGCGGCGAGGATATTTTCGCAAACAAAGTGTGGTTGCCGGCTCTTATCTTCCAAGATTTTGGGCAATTCTTTAGTGCCATTGCCGCTTAAGAGCAAGATGCTGGTTAAGCCGGCAGCTTTGGCAAAGCCGATATCGCTTAAGCGATCGCCAATCATAAAGCTTTGTGCAGCATTGATCTGAAGCTCTTGGCGAGCACGGCGAAACATCCCGATGCCGGGTTTGCGGTCTTCGTGCGCCACATTATAGGGCGCTACTACTCCCTCGGCAAAGTAAGGTGAAAAATAGACGGCATCCAGCGGCGCGCCGGCTTCTAAAGCTAAATTGCGCATTTTATCATGCACTCTTTCCAGATCATCAAAGCCGAAATAACCGCGGGCAATACCGCTTTGATTCGTAACCACGATCAGCTTGTAGCCCAGGCTTTTCAAGAGCTTGAGTGATTCGGGGGTTTCCGGATAAAAGCTGTAGCCATCCGGATCGCGGATATAGCCGTATTCATCTGGCGAAATGGTGCCATCTCTATCCAAAAAGATGGCGCGATTAGTATCTTTTACTATCATGAGTTTGAAACTTTAGGGCATCCGGGAATTGGGTATTGAAAAATACAATCCGGTAATCCCAATATTCATTGCGTTGATTGATGGAAATATCGAGTTTCCAACAATGTAGGTCGCGGCTGAGGTGCAGGCTATTGGAAATCAATTCCCTTTTTTTGAGGTTGTAATAATTACTGTAGCTCAGGCTGTAATTGCGGTTAATATACAGATTTGCCGATAAACGCAGGTTTTGCGTGGCGGGATTCAGCAGTTTTTTGGGAGCATAGAGATCGTGAGTAAGCCCGATATTCCAGCTATATTTGATCTCGCGACGGGAATCTTCTTGCCGGGCATAAGCATCGCCAAAGCCGCTGAAACTGCGGTTTTTGGGCGCAGGGAAATAGTCCCGGTAGCCGGCGGCACCGGAGAGCGCCAAACTCTGCGAAAAGTATTGGCTTTCAATCGCCAAATCCTGCCAGTTGATACCATAAGTTTTTTGATTTAAGCCCAGGCTGCTATTGTAATCCAGCTTCAGCCCTTCGAGATTGAAATCATTATGCTGAATGCTGCCCAAATCGAAGGCGCCGGGGCGGAAATTGAGCTGATGGCTGAGATTGCTAAATCGCTTGCGCTCTTCCAAAAGATTGGCAGAAATGCGGCTGGAGAGGCTAAAGAATTCGTTCAATTTGGGTCATTGTGCGCTTTATCCAGCTTTAGCTGCCACTTTTGATCCATGCCCAGGCTGAGATTTGCCTGCTTTT
>JAQVIX010000132.1 GCA_028695495.1 Candidatus Cloacimonadota bacterium
GGCAAATCGTATTCAGCACCGATATCGATCAAGGGCGAAAAGGCAGAAAGGCGGTAAGGATGGCTACCTTCGCCCTCAAAGAGCGGGTCTAAGTTTATATTATTATCATGCCAGATGATTTGATTGATACCAGGTCCCATATTGTAGATACCGCTGAATCCGCCCCGGATGCAGTTGTTGTCAAATTCCACTTCAGAAGTAATGCCAGCTTCAGGGAAATAACCCAAGCCCACTTCATGGTTTAATTCAGGATTCCAAAAGATATTATTGCTTAATCTCGCTATCCCAGTTAAAATTAAAGGGTGACTTCCACCGCTATTGCCTGCAAAAGTGCAATTTGAGACAAATGTGCTATCATTTAAAGCGCTTAAGGCTGCCATATGATGCCATTTTGCCTGATAATTATCGTAGAATGCGGAGTTTTTGAGTTCAATGCGAAGATGAAAAGCAGGATTGTCGTATAAAGGTCCTATCTGCATTATAGTATTATAATTATATTCATCAGCATTTGTGCAGATTAAACCATGGATTTTCAAGCCATCAATGTGAAAAACTGAGTTTCCATTAGTACTGCCGATAAAACCTCTAACACTCCCGCTACCTGTTAGCCCAGCCAATTCTACATTGGAGATATTAAAGTACCCACGGTGCTGTGAGATGTTTATGCCATTAAGATTTGAAGATGAGCGTGTATTTTTTGTGGAGATATTGGTCAGAGATGTATTAACTGGATCAACTGCATAAAACATTGATTTGTCGATACTTCCATTTTCAACTATTATATCGTTTATGCTAATATTGCATGTCTTCACGAAACTAACAGCCCTTCTAATATTTCTTAAGCTTATGTTTGATATATTGACGTGTTCAGTAAAGTGGCTAAAGCATATTGTGTTAGGTTGATTTTCCAAATCCCAGATTACACCTTCTTTGGATTCACCGATGAGGCGGCTATAGCTTTTTGTAGAAACGGGAAAAAACTGCTGATTGGCAGTCTTAGAATAATAGCCATTGGCAAGATGGATGGTTTTAGGATTATCCGGATCAGAAGCGATACTGTAGCAAGCTTTAAAGATGGTTTTTAAGGGACTGGCGGGGCTGAGACCATCATTATCGTCGTCTCCCCAAGGTGCTACATAATGATCTGCATTGATTTCAGTATGCACCGTATGTAAAATGTCAAAAGTATAAGGGTTTGGCGTTCCATGCGATTTGGGCGTGTTAGTTGCATAAAAGCTCCAAGGATTTGCTACAGTAAAGGTATCTACTACCACATGTACAGATGTATGATTTGAAAGCATGATGTCAGAGCCATTGGCTGCCCGGTTGCTATAAATACTGCAGCGGTTATTGGGATCAAAGGTGAGGCTATAAGTATGATTGACATCAGTTTGATGATTCAGCCCTCCTCCAAAAGAAGCATCGTTTTTAAAAATGGAAACACCACTCAAAAAAAGATTGCTGACTCCACTCCAAATTCCCCCACCATAATCGGCATAATTATTTTTTATCACACAATTAATAACTGAAACATTTCTTGGAAAACTTAGGTTTGAAACAAGAATAGCCCCTCCTACATAAATACCGTTATCGGGACTTGCATCACCTGAGCCATTTATTATACTCAAACCTCTTACCGTTGCGTTAGAAATGCCGTTTACAATCTTGATCACACTACCATTATGATTCCCGTCTATAATAGTCGTATATTTGTAAGAAACATCTCCCGTATCATATTCCAAGCTGGCTAAGGTGATGTTCTTTCCGGTAATCACCAAGTTTTCATAGTATGTGCCGGGATACACAAGCACGATATCTCCATTTACCGCAGCATTTATAGCATCTTGAATGCGATTGTAATCCTGCGTGCCGTCCAGGGCAACGCGTAAAGTAGCCGCAGATGCAAAAACCAGCGTCAGGAGCAGGGCGAGGGTAATAAAAGCTTTTTCCATGGTTCTTCTCTCATTTGATAAGTTCAGGTGCCGGCTTGATACCGGCACCTGAATACTTAGCTTATTTCATGAGGAGCATTTTTTGGCTTTGAATGCTATCTGGAGTGATCAAACGGCAGAAATAAACACCGCTTGCCACTTTTTTGCCATGATTGTCAGTACTATCCCAGCTAATACCATGTTTACCTTTTTTACCCATGCCACTATAGAGAGTCTTAACCTTTTGCCCTTTCAGGTTGTAGATTTCCACACTTATCTTGGCTTCTTTTTCCAGGATATACGAGATATTGGTCTTATCCCGGAAGGGGTTGGGGTAGTTTGTATTAAGCTGTGTAAGCAAAGGCGCCATGGTGCCACCTTCGCCCTTGAGGTAAGATACATAGCCGAAGTCTTTAATTTGTCCGGCTTTGAGGGTTCCCGTTTCAAAAAGCAGAGTGTCGGGATTGTAAACCAAAGGCGCAGGCGCTTTTTTAAGGCTCTTATCCGCATAATAGAACATAAAGCTGATCTCATCATCGCTCTTTGCATCATCAGCCTGATAGTAGAGATTTACTTCAATGATATTGTCATCTACTGCAGCGGCGCCATAGCATTTATTCCCCACAAATACTCCCACTTCGTCTGGCGTATTTTCGGGATCAAACTCGATGAAAATGGGGGTGTAATCCAAAAGCTCTGTGAAATTAAAGCCTTCGGGGGTTGGGCGAACGTAAGGTTCTTTCACTGCGCCAAATGCATGCCAATACATTTCGTTTAAATCAAACGTTATGTCTTTCAGGAGTTTTACTTCTACCATATCGCCTTCCGAAAGAGTAAGGAGATCTGGGGAAATAATCCAATCTCCGCCCGCATTGCCTCCAGTGCGGCTGGTACCCCAACTTTGCGTTTTGATCCAATAGATATAATCCAGGTAAGTGCGCCCGGGGTCTCTGGGGACAGGTTTGCTAAATGCACTTTCTACACTTTGCGTATAGGGCACGAAATAGCCAATCCAATTCGGAAAATCTGCATTATTAGCATCGACACGGGTGAGTTCAATCGGAGTATTGACGGGATTTGCTTTGAAGCCATCTACCAAAAGCGGAGGAACCCAACCTTGACCGATGTTTCTTAACTGAATTTTAAAGCCTTTGGGTTGGGTTATTGGGACTTCTTGTTGCGTCCATTCTTGATTCTCGTATGACATGTTTCCAGAGCCAGTAGCATAACTCCAAGCTACTGTTTCAAGACGGTGCTCATACGGAGCGCCAGTCATATATTGACCAAAAAACATTCCTGTTTCATTCCAATAATGGTCATCTGTCTGGCTTCTGTCATCGATTACAGGAAAACTTTTCCAATGGATACCGGATTGATTTACCCGATTAAAATCGTACTCGCGATGATTATGTTTATAATAGACTGCTCCAATATCCGGACGCGTGCCGTCTGGATCGGTTTGCACTATTCCATCAATCTCCGGACATCCTGCATTGATCAAGGGGCTTTTTTGGTATTGATCCCAAAGCATTGTGTAGGAGCAATCAGCTTCATCATAATCTATTAGCGGATTAGAATATAAAACGGTGAATGGATCAATTAGCAGTGAAGTGGTTGTTGAGGGTGGAGACCAAAAAAGCGAATAGGATACAGGTATTCGCCGATCTCCAGTAAGCTCAATTTCATTATTATTTTCATCACAAAAATAAAACGGTGCTTCCGATAGCGAAAACCACAAGTTATTTCGATATGATGATACTGAATTTGAATATTGTCCCATATTGGAATGCCGCTGCATTTTTAATGCTCCATTGCACATAATAAAGCTGTTATTATTTAGCTCAGCCGTTAAGCGCCATTCTAAATAAACGTACGATATCTCAATAGCGCTTCTACAGTTTAAAAATATATTGTTTTCAACAAGGCATAAATTAGTGCTGTCTCTCGATGTTTGCACTAATGCTAATGCACATAGATCATACTGCCCTTGTAATCCCGAGAATTTATTGTGCTTTATAAAAGATGTGCCTCTGTTTTCAAGATAAACTCGTGAATTTTTGAAGACATTGTTTTCAATAATAGTATTACAAATAAATTCAGTTCCATTTTTCCACACATCTGCGTTTTCAAAATAATTATCCGATACTTCGAAATTCTCAATCCATTGCGAAATATGCAATGCTATTATCCGTCCAGCAGGTAAAGGATTGTTACCAATTACCGTGTTTCCTTTGAAAAACAAGCTGGTATCGGCGTAAGTACCAGTGACAATTGAATATATTGCCCATACACTCGTACCCCAATGCCATCTAAGATGAAAAGTGCAATCTCTAATGTTCATCGATGTAATACACATACTCGAATCATTTCTGATTGCCTTACTGACATGATCAAATACGCAATTTGTTACATCAAATGTATTGAAAGTTCCGTAAGAATTGGTTTCTTCAAAATAAATCCCATTATATGCATAGTTGCCAGTTTCTTGGAAGTTGTTTTCCGGATGCCGAATCGTTAACCCTTTAATTCTGAGCTTGCTACTTTCTCTACCATTAATTGTAAACACAGGAGATGACTCGTCAGCCCCAACAATGTGACATGCTTCAGGATTGTTGGATAAGCTTCTAATAGTTAGATCGGAAATGCGATGCACATCATATTCGTTTTTAAAATTAACAGTTAGGGTTTCATTATAGCCAGACGCACAATCAAACAAAATAATTTCAACACTGGAGGTATACATGTTTGCTTCCAGATCATCATCAAAGGCGTGTGCAATAGCTTTCTGAATTTTTGGATATGGGTTGTTAAAAGAACCATCCGCACCAAGCGAATCAGCGCTGGCATCCACATAAAGATTGTAAGCAGACAGGACGCTTACACTGAAAAGAATTGCAAGAACAAGCATTAGTTTTTGCAGTACGATGATAAACTCCTCGAATCGAGGGGAGAGGGTAGATAGCCTTTTGGCTTTTTTGTTCATCTTTCTTGTCTCCTTTGTCTTATTCTTGACCCAAAGCTAATGCTATACAGCGTTTCCACCAGCTCTGATGTCGTTTAGCCAATTATTGTGCATGACGTATTTGTGTCAAGCATTATTGTTAATAAGCTTTCCTATATTATACATATTGAGCGCAGCGTACAGGTTCTTGGAGTTAATGGCGCTTATCCGCCCTTTATCATACCAACGCCTTATGCAAGCGCCATTGACTTCAAGAGCCTTTCCCCATGCCAAAACACCATGCGCCAGCCCCCTTTGGTGTGCCAAACTCCGATTTGGCACAAGCAGTGCAGCGAAGCGATACTGCTTAATAATCTACCATTGCGAAGCTCGCGAGCAATTCCTTAAAGAGAGGCTGTCCTG
>JAQVIX010000133.1 GCA_028695495.1 Candidatus Cloacimonadota bacterium
CTTTTGGCGAGTTCGATAGCGGTGCCAGAGGGGCTGTCTGCCTTTTGGGCGTGGTGCTTTTCCCAGCCCAGGATATCGTATTCTTCAAAGTAATCCACTATTTTTACTGCTTCGCTCAAGATGCGGGAAAAGAGGTTTAGCCCCAGGGAGAAATTAGCGCCATATACCATACCGATGCCTGCCTTTTCGGCTAAGCTCTTCAGGCGGGGAAGCTCGCTATCCCAGCCGGTGGTGCCGATTACGCAGTTTTGTTTGAGCTCTATCAGGCGTTCAATATTTGCTATTACCGCGCTGGGATGGCTAAAATCTATGGCTACATCTGCATCTGCCAGGCTATTGGGGTTTATTTCTTTGGCAGCGTTGGGAATAGTGGGGTCTATGATACCGGCTATCTTTACGCCTTTCTGCGGGCAAAGCTGCTCAATCATTTTGCCCATCTTGCCATAGCCAATCAGGCAGATACTTAGCATTTTTTATGCCTCGGAATACTCCATTATCAGCTTTTCTATAAAGTTTGTGCCCAGCTTCAATTGGGCGATTTCGATGCTTTCGTGAACGGTATGCACCTTGTCCATGCCGGTGCCGATAAGGATCATGGGAAATCCGGCGGCATTGAAGATATTGGCGTCGCTGCCGCCACCACCTATTTTAACGGAAGGGTTTACATTCAGCTTTTGCAGGGCAGTTTTGGCTAATTGCACCATCTCCGAGCTTTCGGGAATGCGAAATGCCTGATATTCGCGTACAAAAGTAATCTCTGCCTTGCCGCCTTTTTCGGCGTAAGGCTGTATCGCCTGCTGGATGGTGCTTTCGATTTCGGCACAGATACGGGCAAGCTTTTCTGTGTTATGACTGCGCGCTTCGCCACGGATTATTACCTTGTTGGGCACGATATTGGTGGCTTCACCGCCTTTGATAATGCCCACGCTACAGGTAGTTTCATAATCTATTCTGCCCAAAGGCATGGCGGCGATGGCTTCGGCTGCCAGACGGATAGCGCTTAGTCCTTTTTCTGGCTCCACTCCGGCGTGCGCCTCAATGCCTTTAAATACCACATCAAAGGAGTTTTGCGAAGGAGCTCCCACCATAATATCTTCCACGCGGTGCGAATCGAAGGCAAAACCAAAGCGAGATTTGAGGCGGCTCTTATCAAAATGTTTGGCGCCTAAAAGACCAATCTCTTCGCTTACAGTAAAGAGCACTTCGACAGGGGCGTGGGGGATGCCTTTTTCCTTGATGCGTTTAAGCGCAATCATGATCTCGGCTACGCCAGATTTATCGTCTCCACCCAATACGGTGGTGCCATCGCTCTGGATGATGTCTCCTACAATGCGGGGCTTCACGCCCTTGCCGGGAACTACGGTATCCACGTGGGCACAAAGCAGGATGGGGTCTTTGTCAATCTCGCCGGCAATATAGGCATAGAGATTTCCGGCATTGCTTTTGGTCTCTGCCATGGTATTATCTTCCACCCCTACGGCGCCCAAGGCAAGCAAGTCTTCTTTTAAGGTGTCTATCATTTGGCGTTCATCGCCGGATTCACTATCGATTTTTACAAGCTTCAGAAAGTAGCTTATTATCTCATCTTGCATTAATTATCCTCTTGAATTTTGTGAATTATCTTTGCGGTGCAACAAAACACGCTTAGGATATTCTGTCAATTCTGATTTTCTTTGTTTTGAGCGATAAACCTCTATTTTATGCTATTCTTTAAGGTTTATTTCTCATGCTATTTATTAACGAGAGCAATTTCCATGCCAAAACGACTTTAATAAAACAAGCAGCCCCACCTTAGAAATAGTGGAGCTGCTCTTTCAAGCAGAATACGCTCTGAAACATTTAGAAGAGGGAATAGCTGAGTCCCAGCCCCAGGATTTCCTTCCATTGCACTTCGTGAATTTCTTCTTTATCGTAGCGCAATTCAAAAATGAGGTTTGCGCTTAAGGCTCCCCATAGCTTGGTGCTCAAAGTGTTTTCCCATACCAAATCCGGAGATTTCCAGTCGTCATTTGGCAATTCATCTTCTTTGGAATTAAAGAGTGCCTGATACACCTGCATGCGGCTGCGGAAATCCATGGAAAGCGGGATTTGCAGCTTACGCTTGTATTCGCTTACCAGTTCCAAACCGCCATCCACGGTGGTAGCAGTCTCTTTATCGCCAGAAGCACCTATTACACCTCGATCCAGCTTTTCACGGAAGGCAGCGCCCAGGCGCAGGCTCAATTCACGATGCTCCTCATTAAAGAAGCTGCGGATGATACCCGCCGTTTCGGTAAAGAGCAGGGGATTAAATACCAGGGTCTCATCGGCTTTCTGATCCAGAAATTGGCTTTCAATGCGTTGGGCAATAAAGGGATCCACCCAGCCGTGAGTAGTGAAACGCAACATTGCTTCAAAATCAATCTTATCTGTGGATTTCTCGGCATGCTCCCAATACTTTTCGTTTTGGCTATTGCGGCGCTGATTGTGGGTTTGCCCAAACGCCAGCTTGAGGGTGTTCTTATTTTGCAGCCAGCCGGTGATTTGCTTTTCGGCGGTGCTGGTGGAATTTGCCACCCAGGTGATATTGCTATTTTCTTTGCCCTGCCAGCTATCGCTATAGGCATTTTGGCTAAGGGTTACAGTAGCGTTTGAATCCAGCTTCCAGCCTTCGGCAGCCAGGCTAATCGCGATGATGAGCAGGGCGAGTGTAAGTATTCTTGCTTTCATCTTATTTAACTCCAGATTCCTTTTTGGGTGAGAACCAGTTTGATTTTTTCCAAAAGACTGGCGTGTACTTTGCCATAATCTTCGGTTTTAACCGGTGCATACACGCCAAATACGATGCTGCCGGCATCGGTAGCGGTGATGATTACGCTGGGTGCGGGGTCTTTGAGTACCGCTTCTTCGGAAGCCAAGATCTCGTGCATGATGTCTTGCACTTGTTGGATATTGGTATTGCCCGGAACGCCGATGGATAGCTCCACCCGTCTTTGCGGCATGCCGCTAAAGTTTACGATGGTGCCGCCTGCCAAAGCGCCATTGGGCACTATTACCTTGCGCCCGTCGCTGGGCACTATCACCGTGCTAAAGATGCCAATATCTTGCACAATGCCTTCCACGCCGCCGGCAGAAATGGTATCGCCCAAACGGAATGGCTTGAATATCATAAGCATTACGCCAGAGCTAAAATTGCCCAAAGTGCCCTGCAAAGCCATGCCGATAGCCAAAGTGGCAGCACCCATGATGGCTACAAAGGAGGCGGTTTGCACGCCCAATTTGGCAATCGCCGCCAAAATCACAAAGATCAAGAGGATGGCATATACCAGATTTCCCATATATTGCACGATGTTATCATCCATCTTGCTGCGGGATAGGGCTTTCTTTAAAAGGTCTGTAACAAAACGGGCAATCCATCTGCCCACAAAGTAGAAAATGATTGCTACAAGCAGTTTGGCACCATAAGAGATGCCGAGCTCCAGATACTTCTGAAACATTGTAATCTGCTGGTCTGTCATTTCAATCTCTCCTTAATTCATTATTGATGATAAATGTCTTATCCATTTAATATCAATATATTGTTATTTTCGCATTTGGCAAGAAATATATGCAAATCGAGGTGTAAGGTCTCGCGTTCTTGGAGTCTGCCCCGTGCGTCAGATACGATCAACCTGCGTTTGCGCAGCCGCCATCATTCATCATTCATCATTCATCATTCATTTGCGAGCTTGCTCGCATCGCCTAACATCTAAGACCTAACACCTGGCGAAGCGTGTAATTTGAAACCCACTCGTAACTCGTTAATTACCCGTTGCTTGCACGGACAATGGACGGGGAGGGGACGGGAGAGCAGGGTGTAAATGTAAAATTGTTGGCTCTCTTTCAAATATAGTGGGTAAAGAAAAAAACAATGAGCTAATACGGAGAATATGAAGCCTAAGACGGCTTCATATTCAAGCTGTGTAAAGGTCTTGCCCCTGACGGGACAAGACAGCTAAGATGCCATCATTTAGGGAAATAATCGCATCCAATATGTTCGATGGCTATCCACCAAGTTTGAAAGTGAGCCATAAAAAAAAGCGCCGCGCGGGCGCTTTGGTGCGATGGATAATATTTGAAAGTTAAAAGACTTATCAGAGCGGCTGCTGCTTACTCTGCCGTGATTTTGAAGAACAATTTACTTTGATTGCTATTGATAGGATAGGAAGTATTGCTGGTATCTCCGATAGGAGCAAATACTCCATACGGGCTTTCTGCCTGATATATGTGGTAGATATTGGCGCCGGGGATGGCTTGCCAGCTTAAGTGGGGCAGGTTGCTTACGGGGTCAAGGGCGATGGAAAGATCAGGAGCGCTAATCTCTTGTTGCGGCAAGCCAATACGGAAGTTATTGATCATAAAATCGTTATCGTCATTCAATATTTGCGAACCGGCAAAGATGGCTATTTTGATATGTCCGCTATATCCTGCCAAAGGAATGCTGATATGGGTTCCGGTAGTTTGGATGCTATTCAGGATATATTCTGAACCGCTATTATTATATTCTCTTACGATATTATCAGTGTTCCAGGAAAACCCATTGCCAATGAGGATGACAAATTGGTCGTCTGAATTGTTATAATTTGGGGGAGTGCCGTCTGGGCTTTGACCGCTTCTTAGCAGGGCGGCATCAAATTCCAGGATATAAGTATCGTCCGGCACATTAAATAAGGGCGAGATCAGATATCCGGATACCGGTCCCCAGGTGTTTATCCTGGCGGCTTTATCTTCGGAAGGAATGTTTAGCCAATTTGCCTGTTGCCACTGGCTGGAATTTTCGGCTCCCATACCTTGCGGATTGTCAAGGGTGCCGCTGTGGTGGCTCCAGCCCGAAGGTGGGAAGGCAGCATCGAAGCTTTCAAGGTGTGGGAAGCTGGCAATCGAAGGGTCTGCCATGGTTCTAAAGCTCCAAATCGGGCAATCGAAGGCGGGTCCATTTTCATTTACCGGCACCACTCGCCAATAGTATTGGGTATCGTATGCCAGATAAGCGCTGGGTGTGTAATTTGAAGCAGTGGTGTAATATGCAGCTACCAGGTTTGAAGGCGGGTTATCTGTGCCGAGCCACAATCTGTAGCCGGTGGGAGAGCCGCCTGTGTGGTTCCAGGAAAGCTTGCTATTGATGGCGATATTTTCGGCAGCATCCGCTGGGTACAGGGGGATTGCCGGGCTGGGCGGCTCCAGAGTGGGAGTGCTAAAGCGGATATTGGGGCGATGGTCGCGGCTGCGGGTGCCATTTGTGGTGGGAAAGCTGTTATTGG
>JAQVIX010000134.1 GCA_028695495.1 Candidatus Cloacimonadota bacterium
AAGCCTGCGGGGCTACAAAGTTGATATTGCGGAAGATACGGTTTTGCATTTTCTGTAGTATCTGCCGCGTGCGCGGGTGAACGGGGAAGATGATGCGCTTATCCAAGGAATCCAAAGCGCGCAGGATGTGTTGCAGGTTTTCCGTATTATCCACATTGTAAGGGCGATGCAGGGTCAAGAGGCAGTATTCTTCACCCTCGGCTATCTTTAGCTCTTGCAATACCTTGGATTGCTCTCGCGCTTTGGAGATGCCAAATAGCAGCGAATCTACCATGATGTCTCCCACCAATACGCATTTATCCGAAAGCCCTTCGCGGACCGCGTTTTCCATGGCTTTGGGTGTGGGCGCCAAAAGTATGTCGCTTATATGGTCGGTTACTACTCGGTTGATCTCTTCCGGCATGCTGCGGTTAAAGCTTCTCAGGCAGGCTTCTACATGCGCCGTCCTTATCCCCAGTTTCACCGCTGCCAAAGCTCCTGCCAAAGTGGTATTGGTATCGCCGTAAACCACTAAAACATCCGGCTTTTCTTTAATCAGGATGGGTTCTATCAAAGCTAGGATTTCTCCGGTTTGTACCGCCTGTGTGCCGGAGCCAACGCTTAAGTTATAATCCGGTGCGGGGATTTCCATGTCGCGAAAAAATACCTCATTCATCTGAATATCATAGTGTTGACCGCTATGGACTATTACTTCATTGTGCCCGCTCTTGCGTATTACCTTGGATAAGGGGGCGAGCTTTACAAATTGGGGACGCGCCCCTACTACTTGCATTATTTTCATCTTTTATCTCCGGAAAATGGGTAGAAAGAGGATGCGGCTTTCGCTTTCCAGGCGGTTGCCGCTGCTATCCTGCGTTTTGTCCGTTACTATCAGCGTGTGAGAACGGTGATTTGCCAGTTCCTTTTGCGGTATCAGAGTAATGGTTCTACCTTGTATCGCTCCTATTTTGATGGGGATTTCTTTTTTGCTGTCGGTTTCAATCAGGCTTATATGTAAGTTTTGCGCACTTATAATCTCGCTAAACATAAGCTGTAAATTGGGTTTTAGGGTGTTTACAGTGCCGCCATTGCGGGGATTGGAATTAAGCAATCGCGGCGCTTCTTTATCTTCAAAGATACTGGGCTTGAAGTTCAGCGAGCTTTGGGGGCAAACCCCGCCTTTCGCATCCTGCAGTTTGTTTAAGCTGATCCGGTAATCAGTGGAATCCATCGCTGCCGTAAGCACCTGCAATCTATCGCCTATAAGCGCTTCATGCCATATACCCAGAGGCTCTGCCTGCTCTTTAGTTTGGATGTTTAGGTTCTCAAAACTGGCTATCTTTTTGGATAGTATTATTTCCAGTTCATGCGGGCTGTGCTGCTTCACCTGCCGGATCTGCGCCGTGCTAGTATCCTGATATGCCATGCTAAGATCAAGTGTGCCAAGCTGTTTCAGCTCAAATGATTCTTCAAAGAAGGCTTCCAGATTCTCGTCATAGCGTCCGTTTTTGTTTTTATCTATATAGGTGCGCGCTCTAAAGGAACCCGGTTCTAAGGTGGGGATTTCGTAAGCAGTTCCAGAGACTTCGCGCATCATGATCAATAGCGAATCCGCGGAAAACAAGCTGAAGTTAATGGGCTGTCCCAGGTCTTCTTTCTGCTCGTAATCTATAATACCGCTTAGCTTTGCCGCCTTGGGATTACCATTCTTAAAGACCATCGTCTCAGTCCGTTCCAAGGCATTACCGCGTGTATCTTTTAAACGATTGGAAAGCGTAATATAGTAAAAGGTATCCGGCTGTAAATCTTCTTTAATCTCTATCTTCAGCGTTTGCCGCGTAATGCTGATCTGCTTGTTTTTCACCGGCGGATAGAAGTATATCGCATTGGGCAGGCTGGCTTTATCCAGGGCTTTAGAAAAGTCTATCTCAATTACTTTGCCGGAAATATCTCCTAATTCGGCGGGTGAGGAGCTAAGGATAGCAGGTTTAACCAGGTCTTGTTCGCCGCCGGTGGGTTTGCGTTTACTGCCACACGCCGGAAGCAAGATCAGGCAAAAGACGGTGATAACCCAAAGGTAGCGCTTCATATATCCTTCTGTAATATATATTTGCCAAGTGCATCGTATTCTAAATTGACCAAGTCTCCCGCCTTTAAAAGCGGCATGCGGGTGTTTTCCATAGTGTGGCGAATCAACGCAATGCTAAAGCTGCGACTCTGCAATTCTGCAATGGTCAGGCTGGTGCCATCGATGGCTATAGAACCTTGTGGAATCAGGTATTTGCGGTCTTGTGGAGGGTACTCAAAATAGTAGTATTCGGTATTTCCCCGCAGTTCTTTACGCAGGTATTTTGCAGTGCAATCAATATGCCCCATCACCCAATGCCCGTCCAAGCGGTCTCCAAGCTTCAGGGCACGCTCCAGGTTCACTTTGTCCCCAATCTTCCAGTAGCCGGCATTGCTTTTTTGGCGGCTCTCGTGCATTATCTGCACCGTAAAGCTTTTACTATCATGCTCTAACACAGTGAGGCAGATTCCATTTACGGCAATGCTGGAGCCAGCTTTGAGGTCATCAAAGAAACCGGGACGCGCAATACTCACCAGCATATTGCCTTTGTCGGCTTTGATTGCGATAATGGCGGATACTGCTTCGACTATGCCGGTGAACATATTTTAGATACCGTAACGCCTTTGCCAGGCATTTCTTAGGGTGCTGCTGCTGCTATATTCCAAGTCTCCGCCAAAGGGCAAACCGATGGAAAGCCGCGTAATCTTTTTACCGGAATCCTTGAGCAATTCCCACAAAAAGTGCATCGTTGCCTCTCCCTCGGCGGAAGGTTTTAACGCCAGTATAATCTCTTCTGGTTCCAGTTCCTGAATACGTGCCAGCAGTTTATGGCTATTGATCTCTTCAGGGCCATAGCCATCTATCGGCGAAAGTAAATGTCCCAATACAAAATAGCGCCCGTCATACTCGCCCATATTTTCCAGTATCTCCACGTCGGAACTGTGCTCCACCACGCAAATACTGGCGTTGGAACGCTCCAGCATGGCGCAAATAAAGCAGGTCTCGCTTTCGCTAAGCATGTTGCATTTGATACAGGACTGGAACACCTCTGCCGCTTTGGAGATGTTTTCCGCTAATTCCAGGGCAAAAGCTTTATCTCCGCTTATAATGTGCCACGCCAAGCGGGTAGCGGTCTTTCTGCCGATGCCGGGGAAATGCGCCAGGCTTTTTACCAAGCGCTCAAGCTGAGGGGAAATGAACATATTTTAGAACAAACCGGGGATCTTCATGCCGCCAGTGAGTTTATTCATAATCTCGCCGCTGGCTTCCGAAACTTGCTTGTGCGCTTCCTTCAGGGCAGCCAAAATGAGGTCTTCCAGCATTTCTACATCGCTGGGATCCACCGCCTCAGGGTCTATCTTGAGGGCTTGTATCTCGTATTCTCCGTTCATGGTGAGCTTTACCATCCCACCACCGGAGCTTACTTCAAACTCCTTACTCTTCAGCTCTTCTTGAGATTTTGCCATCTCTTGCTGCATCTTCTGCGCCTGCTTCATCAATTGATTCATATTCTTGCCACCTGGGAACATGGGAACCTCCTATATATTGCTTTTAGTGTTTATTATAGTTTATCCAAGTTCAGAAAGCGCCGTATTTCGTCAAGGAAAATGACGCAAAGGGCTTTCTTATAGAGCGTTTCAACGGTTTTTATCTTGGTATTAGCTTGGAGCTTATGGATTATCAACCGCTTTGATCTTGTAAAACATGTGTTTAGCACCGCGTCCTACACCTTGATGAGTATAGCTTTGATTTGGATATGCGATGGGCGCCAAGAAGTAGAACTCGCCTTCGGGATCGGCTGAACCGTTGAAATATAGGAAGTAATAAGTAGGTTGAAAGGGATTGCCATTAGAATCGCTATGTATATGCTCCCAATACAGATGCGCATCGTAGCCCTGCATTGCCATGCTCGGTGCTGGTCCCGAAGGACGTTCATATACCTGAATATACTCGTTTTTCGTAATCTGGGAATCTCCATTTACTAAAAGGCTTACGCTATAGCTTCCAGGCGCAGCATAAGTATGGCTGGGGCTTTGCAGGTTGGAGCTATTTCCATCACCAAAGTTCCAATGCCATTCCTGAATCCCTGTTCCTTCGCTTTGATCTGTAAACTGCACAGATAGCGGCGCATAACCACTAAGAGGTATGCCACTAAAATTAACTGCGATATTCAATACCGGCGTCCAAGAAAAGGATGCCCCTACCACCGGCATATTCGTAGGCGTTAATGCCGCCGAAGCGGAAGCACTCGCGCCAGCGCTGGAATTATTGTAGCCATTATTGGTGATGCGGCAGGCGTAATTAGTCGCCTGAGTTGCTGGCAGACTGCGCATCCCTATTTGCCCGGAACTTGCACCAGCTACCAGCATCTGCCCAAACACTATTTCCACCTTATTACTGCCCTCATGCAGGCGGATTTGATAATTTAGGCTATCTCCCGTAAAGTCCTTTCTACTGTAGTTTTTCCATTCCACTATCAGAATGCGCTGAGGGGCATTTCGCAATGTAGCATATTGTAAAGTAGCACCCGTTTGCGCTTGCAAGTCTCTGGCAAAGCCAGCGATACGGGCAATTCTATCTTCAGTTGTATTATGAGAAAGCGTATAATTCAAGGGGCTTGAAGTGCTGTTTTGCCGTGATAATATAACTGCTTGATTGCCATATACGGATTTACCCAAAGCAATCCAGCCGTCCGCACATACCCCAAATCTATCGTAAATCTGCCCATCAAAGGAGAAATCGAAGCCAATAGGAAGACCAACACCAGTGGTGGTGGTCACGCCCCAAGGGTATTCCGGATTTACAAAGTATTGATTATCAGTTGCTTCATCGCCCAATAAATTGCCGCCACTAAGCTCTTGCCATACGCTCTCGCTATAGCTAAATTGATATTCCGCCAACCCTGCATACAAACTGCAAATTCCGAGTAAAAGAACACAGAGGATCATTCTCATCATTATTTCCTTATTACATTGATTCAGATAATCCTTTTATTTAGATAAATCAGTTTTTGTCAATCTAATTCTTGCGGATTTTCTCCTGTTAATTGCCAAGGAGCTTATCTATTCGATATTTATAGCGATGGAAAAGCTTAAAACACCAAAGGCGTTAGCGATGGCGGTGACCTACTCTTCCACACAGTTGCCCATGCAGTACCATCGGCGCAGGCGAGCTTAACTGCTGTGTTCGGAATGGGAACAGGTGTTTCCTCGCTGCAATAACCACCA
>JAQVIX010000135.1 GCA_028695495.1 Candidatus Cloacimonadota bacterium
GGAAGCTTCCCACAGTACCCACTTCGATCTCAAGCTGGGACCGGCTTCAGAGTCTGGAGTTGCGCCTGCAGAGGGCAGCCCCTGTCTGCTTGTAAAACACTCTGCGGCAGGTATCTGTGGCAGCTTCAGCCAGCTTCGGCCGTATAAAGACGGAAAGGACTACCTCATTAGCAAAACCCAGGTGCCGCTAAATGCCAGCCGCT
Source organism: Candidatus Cloacimonadota bacterium (assembly GCA_028695495.1). GTDB lineage: Bacteria > Cloacimonadota > Cloacimonadia > Cloacimonadales > Cloacimonadaceae > UBA5456. The sequence goes on from JAQVIX010000135.1 coordinate 204, forward strand.
GGATTGGTATGGATCTCAAACACGAATATCAATATCTGAAAGCCAATGTAAACGAGCACTGTTTTGGATTGTGCCTGCGCCCTACGCTCTTTATCGCCGGACCGCTGAGCTTTACCTTCTTGCTGGAGCCTGAGCTGCGGATGAACGAAAGAGATGACTTTGCTCCAAACTACACTTTCGATGGCGGGGCTGTAATGAGCCTGGTGCTAAAAAACTATAGTAATCTCTGGCTACAGGCAAAGGCTTTAAATAGCTGGTTTCTAGAGGACGATTTGTTTGATATAGAAACGGATAGCTATAGATTTTCAGGCGGCTTAAATATCCGTTTTTAAGGCGTCTGCCTCTTTGCTTGCCGCTGTTTTAGATTTTTAGCGGATATTGAGATTGACAAAAAACCTCATTTTCCCGCTTATGCTCCTAAGGGATTTTTATCCCGAAGGAGCTTTTTGAAAGATGAATATTATAAACCAAAAGACCGGTTGGATAGAGGTAATCTGTGGTTCGATGTTCAGCGGGAAGACGGAAGAACTCATCCGCCGCATTCGCCGCGCAGAATATGCCAAACAAGAGGTTATGGTCTTTAAACCTAATATCGATAACCGCTTTGACAAAGATAATATCGTATCCCATTCCCAGATGCGGGCGGCTTCGGTAAGTATTGCCCAGGCTTCGGATATCTATGCCTATCTAAAGCCCGATACCAAGATTATCGCCATCGATGAAGCGCAGTTTTTCGATGAGTCCATAGTGGGTATCTGCAACGATTTGGCGGATCAAGGCTATCGGGTAATCGTGGCGGGCTTGGATCAGGATTTTCGCGGCGAACCTTTTGGCAGTATGCCGCAACTGCTGGCGATTGCGGAATATGTAACCAAAAACCTGGCAATCTGCATGGTGTGTGGCAATCCGGCAAACCGCACGCAGCGTACGGTAAAGCAAGACGAGCAGATATTGGTAGGCTCCACGGAGTCTTATGAAGCGCGCTGTCGCAATTGCCACGAGGTGTATCAATAGATGAATTACGCCAGCTATGTGGCTATAGAAAGCCTGATAAATCTAATCCGCATCTACGAAATCCTCATTTTGGCACGGGTGTTGCTAAGCTGGATCATCCGCGATCCCGAAAACCCGTTTTACCGCTTCTTATATACCATTACCGAGCCGCTATTGGCTCCCCTGCGCCGCATCATCCCCGGCGGGATGCTGGATTTATCACCCATTGTGGCGTATCTGCTTTTGCAGGTAGTCGTTCAGATACTAAGATATATAACATAATTTAGAAGGAGAATCTTATGCCTTTATTCCCTTTCGATATACGTCATCAGGAGTTTTCCGGAGCGTTTTTTGGCTATAACAAAAAGGAAGTGAAGCTCTTTTTGGAGCAGGTTGCCTCGGATTTGGAGGATTTGCTCTCCAAGCAAGAGCGGGAATTAGCCCGCCGCGAGCAGCAGCAACACGAGGTAAAGCAAGAGGCGATCAGCGCTTCCAGTGCCGTGGAAGACCTCAAACGCCGTGAGGAGCTTATCTCCCGCACCCTGGTTTTTGCCGAAAAGACCAAAGCCGATATCATTGCCAATGCACGCAAAGAAGCGGAAAACATCATCCACGAAGCGGAACTGAAAGCCAAGCGCGCCATCAACGAGGCACGGCAACACCTTAGCGTTTTGGAACACCAATACCTCAGTATCCGCGAGCAAAAGCGGCAGTTCCTCTTGCAATTTAAGGTGGAATTGCAAAGCTTTCAGGATCGCATTGGCAAAGACCCCTTGCTTAGTAAGGATAGCGAGCTAATTCCGGAAGGCGATTTCAAGCAGATCAAAGAAGATATAGTGCCTAAACCAGAGGGGAATAAATGAACTACCGTGATACAGCAGAGTGGCTAAAGGCACGCTTTAGCGAGAGCCTGGGCATGGAGATAGTGCCCGCTGCTGCCATCATCCTGGGCACGGGCTTGAGTAATATGGCAGAGGGCTTTAACGTGGTTCTGCGCATTCCTTACGGCGAGATACCCGGCTTTGTAGCCAGCACCGCACCCTCACACAAGGGGAATCTGGTTTTGGCACAGCTGGGCAACAAGTTCGTCGTATTTCTGCAAGGGCGCTTCCACTATTACGAAGGGCATAGCATGCCGCAAGTGGTATTTCCCACCCGCGTAATGGCAGCCTTGGGTATCCAGACCCTCATTGTAACCAATGCCGCCGGCAGCCTGCGCCGGGAATTGCCCCCCGGAAGCATCGTGCAGCTTACAGACCATATCAACTTCATGGGCACAAACCCCTTAATCGGCGCAAATGACGAAAGCCTGGGCGAGCGCTTCCCCTCCATGAACCAGCTTTACGACCCCGATTCTCGTGCCCGTTGCGATGAGATTGCCCAAAGCTACGGCATCAAAACCCATAAGGGAGTGTATCTGACAGTAACGGGACCCAGCCTGGAAACCGTGGCTGAATGCCGCGCCTTTCAAGGGATGGGTGCGGATGTGGTGGGTATGAGCACCGTGCCGGAGGTAATAGTAGCGCGCCATGCCGGACTAAAGGTATTGGCATATTCCATTGTAACGAACTACAGCAATCTCTTTCACGATGAAGCGCACTCCCAAAGCGAGATTCAGGAGCATGCCGATCTCGCCGGACGCAACCTGCAAAGGATACTGAAAGACTTTATTTCTGGGCTGCCGTAATTTCTTGTTGACAAGACAGGGCGGTTTCCAGAACCTGCCTAGAGCAGAGAAATATAGTGTATAAACGAGGTAAAAGTAATGGCAATAAAGAAATTACCGCCTGAAAGGCTGAAGTACTTCGAGGAGCTTATTCGCAGTGAGCTCATGGAAAGCATGGCATATATCGAGAATGTGACCAAAGAACAGAGCGTTGGCGCCCGCGAGAGCAGCGGAGACCTTTCCTCTTATGCCTACCACCAGGCAGACCAAGGCTCGGATACGAATTTGATGGAACACACCGCCATGATGCTGGAAAGCGAGCGGGAAAAGATTAGGCTCCTGAACGACGCCATGCGCAGGATTCAGGATGGCACCTTTGGTATTTGCGAGATGTGCGGAGAATTGATTTCGGATCAGCGCTTGGAAATCTTGCCTTATGCCACTTTGTGCATAGATTGCAAGGAAAAGATGGAAGATAAGAAGCGGAGACAGCGCCGCTAACCGGTATGAAAAAACCCCAAACCTGGCCAGCTTTTCTGGTGATGTTCATCGTGCTAATACTGGATCAGCTTAGCAAATATATCGTGCGCACGAATCTGGAAATGCACCACAGCATCCCTTTTCTGGAAAAGCTCTTTGGCGATACCTTTATGTTTACCCACGTGCAAAATAGCGGAGCGGCATTTAGCATTGGCTTTTCCAGCGACTTTACCAACCGCATATTTTTCATTACCACCACCCTTTTTGCGCTTATCATGATCCTCTACCTCTTGTATCAAAGCACCCACCGCCTACAAGTATATGCCTTTGGGCTGGTTTTGGGCGGCGCTTTAGGAAACCTGATTGATCGCATTCTTTTAGGCGGGGTTACGGATTTTATCAACGTGGATTTTCCTGATTTTATCATGGAGCGCTTTCCCATCTTCAATATTGCCGATAGCTGCATCTTTATCGCGGTATGTCTTTTGATATTCGACATCCTTTTCACAAAAGATACCCCCGCAGAAGCTGATGCAGATCTCGATATGGCACTCCCTCAGACCGATAGCAAGGAGATATAAATGAAAGCTTTTTTATTAAGCGTATTGGCACTTAGCCTTTCGTTGGGGCTTTTCGCACAGCTTAGCTGCTACGAAATCCAATATACAGAGGCTGCAAACTACGATTCCCCATATATGGGGCAAAATGTAATCGTAAAAGGCATTGTTACCGCCATCAGAAGCGGTCAAGGCTTGTATCTGGGCGATGACGACGGTGGCGCCTGGACTGGGCTTTACGTGCAGGATGCCACCAGTGCAAATGAGTATGTATTGGGAGATAAGGTGCAGCTTTCTGGTAAAGTGGTGGAATTGCAAGGCGTTACCACCCTTAGCACCATTAGCGCCCGCAACAAACTGAGCAGCAATAACCCCATTCCCATTACCGCACTTAGCACGGCGGATTTGCCTTTTGGCGATGCCAGCCTTTCCGAGCGCTACGAAGGCGTATTGGTAAGATTGAATAATGTGGAAATCCTTAGCCCCATGGACAATTTTGGCATGTTTACCGTGGCGGATGAAAGCGGGATAGCATCCAAGCTGGACGACGTGCTTTACGTGCCGCAGGCTTCCACCATCGTGGTGGGGGACTGGTGGTTCCAGATGCAGGGCGTGGTGGATTTTCATAGCAGCGCTGGCTACAAGATACTCCCCCGCAATTCCGATGACCTGATCAAGGTTGACGATGTATCCAGCTCGGTAATTACCCTCAAGGGCGTGCCCAATGCCCAGCCAAATCAGAATTGCCTGATGGATGTGATTACTACGAAGCTCAACACCGAATGGGAAATAAGAGAATATCGCATAAAAATCTCCTTCGACCCCGCCGAAGTGCTCTTTCAGGGCTATGATACCGGCGGCACCCTTAGCCAGGGCACCATGAATTACACTCTTTCCGATGCAGGCGATGAGGTAGAAATGCACTTTGTAGCCACAAACCCCATGGTGAGTGCCGAAACGGCAAAGCTTTTGAAACTGAAGTTTATGCCCCTCAGCTTTGGCGATATCACCATTCATTTGGAAAGCTTTAGCTACGATGGCGTAAATATCCGCTCCCTGACGGATGGGGTAATAAATGCCAAAATCTCCAAAAACATTGCCTACCTGAATATTACCACCCTCAAAGCGGGGAACTCCATAGATAGAAAAAACATCTTTGACCCCACCCAAAACGAAAAGATCAATTTTGAATATGGCACAAAAACTGGCTTTTTAGCACGCGCTTTGATTCGCATTTACGATGCGCAGGGTCGCCTGGTGGCTACTCCGGTAAATCAAAACATTGTAAGCACTACCGGTATAGACAATTTTGCATGGAACGGCAGGGATAGCAATATGAA
>JAQVIX010000136.1 GCA_028695495.1 Candidatus Cloacimonadota bacterium
GCCAAAGCCTGATGGATACCTTCGATGAGATTTATATCCTGGATTTGCATGGCAATGTAAAGAAGAAAGAGAAAAGCCCCGATGGTGGCAAAGACGAGAATGTATTTGATATTCAGCAGGGAACGGCAATAGTCCTGATGGTAAAAGGCACCGAGGATAAGGAAAAGAAGGTGTATCATCAGGAGCTATATGGGCTTAGGGAAGATAAATTTGACTGGCTCAATAGCAAACGTTTTTCCAGTCGTAATTACAAAGTAATCAAGCCCAAGGCGCCTTTTTACCTTTTCCGTCCGGAAACCAAGGGTAGCGAGTATTATCTCAAGTGGCATAGCCTGCCGGAAATCTTTCCAATCAATAGCGTGGGGATAGTCACTGCCAGAGACGGGCTCACGATCAAAGAAAGCGAGCAGGAATTGCGCAATACCATTCACCAATTTGCTGCCCTGGAGCCGGAGATGGCAAGAATTGCCTACCGCTTGGGCAAAGATGCGCGGGATTGGAAGATCGAATGGGCGCAGCGCGACCTCAAAGAAAGCGGTTTGGATGATAAAAATATAGTTCCCATCCTGTACCGCCCTTTTGATACACGATATACCTATTATACGGGGAATAGTAGTGGTTTTCACTGCCGCCCGCGAAACGAGGTGATGCGGCATATGCGGGGTGAGAATCTGGCTTTGATCTCTGTAAGGCAGGTGGCAGAAGGAATATTCAATCACGTTCTGATCACAGATATCATTGCAGAAAGCAGGATAACCTTGAGCAATAAAGGTATTGGATATCTTTTCCCCCTCTACCTCTATCCAAACGCAGCCAAAGAAGACCGGTGGGATGGCACACAGCGGGATTACAATATCGCTGCTAAGCTATTGGAGCGCTTGCAAAAACAGTGGCAGGATTTTAAGCCAGAGCAGCTTTTTTATTACGTTTATGCCATCTTGCACAGCAAGCTCTATCGGGAGCGTTTTTCCCAATATCTGCGCTTGGATTTTCCGCGTATCCCCTTTACAGAGGATTATGAGCTATTTAGCAAGTTGGCAGATTGTGGCAAAGAGCTTGCCGATTTGCATTTGCTAAAAAGCCCGCGTTTAAGCAAGCTGATGATTCGCTATCTGGGCAAAGGCACGAATGACCAAGTGGATGAGATCAAATATGATGCCAAAAAAGGCACGCTAAGGATCAATGCAGATAAGCATTTTGAGGGGATTACGCCGGATATTTGGAATTACCATATCGGCGGCTATCAGGTGCTAAATAAATACCTCAAAGACCGCAAAGGCAGGACGCTTATTGACCCTATCCATTATTGCCGGGTGGCAACTGCTTTGGCACATACCAGTGAATTGCAAACCAAAATAGATGAGCTGTTTCCCAAAATCGTTGAGTGATTTTTAAGGACGCTAAATACATTCTTACAAAAGGATAAAAGTAGCGCGAAACTCCAAAAAAAGTGTTGACTAAATATGCAATTAAATTGTTGTTGGTAAAAGTCGAATCCAGAGGAGTGATAAAAGGTGCAAAACAGCCTACAGAAATACCTAAATAGCCTACAGGAAATAATAAATACCGGCAATGCCAGAGAAGAATCTTTTTACCACTGCTTAAAAGAGCTTTTAGAGCAATATGCAGCGCTGAAAGAGATTAAAGGTTGTGAGATCACAATCATGCCCAAAGCAACGGAAGCAGGAAATCCAGATTTTTGTGTGTGGGATGGAACAGCTCAATCAACAGGATATATTGAAGCAAAGAATCCAACGGAATTAAACTTAGATACTATTGCAAATAGCAAACAGGTTCAACGTTATCTTGAAGCTTTTCCTAATCTCATTCTTACAAATTTTTATGAATTTAGATTATACCAACATGGTGCTTTAATTGAAAGCGTAATGATTGCCAATCCCGGCAATGCGTTATCCGGCACAAAGGAGCCAGCATTAAGCAATGTAGAAGGTTTTTCAGCCTTACTGGAACGTTATTTTAGTTTTTCACAACCCGTAATAAAGGAGCCAAGAGAGTTGGCTAAAGTGCTTGCAAAACGCACGAGTTATATGCGAGACGAAATCGTAAGTATTTGTAAAGAAGAAGAAAACAGGGGCAAAAGAGCATTATTGATGTTTTATGATTCCTTCAAGAGATTACTAATCAATAGCATGACCATTGAGGAATTTGCGGATCTCTATGCCCAAACTATAACTTATGGGATCTTTGTAGCCCGCACCCGAAGCAAGGCAGAGTTTAATCGTGCGCTTATTTATAGTCTTATACCAAACACTTTAGGAATATTAAAAGAGATTTTCACTTTCATTTCTTTGGAAACGCCGCCCAAATCGATGGTTGTATTGATCGAGGATATTGCTCACATTCTTTACAAAACCAATATCCAAGAAATAATGACACGTTTTCATGAGGAAGGTAGGGGAAATGATCCGATCATATATTTTTACGAAACATTTTTAAGTGAATATGATCCAAAACTTAGACAAAGTCGTGGGGTTTACTACACTCCTGAACCTGTAGTACGCTATATAGTGCACAGTATCAATAGTTTGCTCAAAAGTCATTTTGGGCTAACGCAAGGTTTTGCATCTGATGGCGTAACAGTGTTAGATCCCGCTGCAGGGACTCTCACCTTTCCGGCAGAAGCAATCCGGGTGGCGATCGAAGAACACATTTCTCATAAAGGTAGCGGAGACATTCATGGATTTATTCAGAACAAGATTCTCAAGAATTTTTATGCTATTGAGCTGATGATGGCACCCTATACCGTGGGTCATCTCAAGATTAGTTATCTTTTAGCAGAATATGGCTATGATCTGAAAAGCGAGGAAAGGTTTAATCTATTTTTATCCAATACCTTAGACCCAGATTTGCCAGAACAAATGGAACTGCCAATAATACGAACTATAAATCAAGAAAGCATATTGGCTCATAAAGTAAAGCAAGACCAACAAATTCTGGTGATAATGGGAAATCCGCCCTATAGTGGCTCCAGTGAAAACAAAAACGCGTGGATTAATAGCCTGCTAAAAGAGGACAGATATGGACCACAAAGCTATTACAAGGTAGATGGTGTGCCCCTGCGCGAAAGAAATCCCAAATGGTTACAAGATGACTATGTGAAGTTTCTGCGCTTTGCCCAATGGAAAATTCATCAAGCTGAAAAAGGTATCGTAGCTATGATTACAAATCATGCTTATTTGGATAACCCTACCTTCAGAGGAATGCGCCAAAGCTTGATGGATACTTTCGATGAGATTTATATCCTGGATTTGCATGGCAATGTAAAAAGACAAGAGACGTCTCCCGATGGCAACAGAGATGATAATGTATTTGATATCCAGCAGGGAACAGCGATTGTATTGATGATAAAGGGAATAGAAAGTAATAAGAAGAAAGTATTTTACCATGAACTATATGGGTTACAAGAGATGAAATACGCTTGGTTAAACGAAAAACGATTTGCCAAAAAAACTTACAAACGAATAAAACCCAATTCACCGTATTATCTGTTCCGTCCGAATACAAAAATAGATGAATTCTATGAAAAATGGATGAGTTTACCGGAGATATTTCCTTTAAATAGCACAGTAATAGTTACCGCCAGAGATAAATTAACGATCAAAGAGACAAAAACAGAACTCAGAAACACTATACATCACTTTGCAGGCTTAGAGCCCGAAACAGCAAGAACAGTCTATCGCCTAAAAAAAGATTCAAAAGAATGGAAAATATTATGGGCACAGAATGATTTGAATGAAAGCGGTTTGGATGATAATAATATTGTTCCCATTTTGTACCGTCCTTTTGATATCAGATACACATATTATACTGGTAAAGGCAATGGTTTTATTGGGCGACCTCGTAAAGAGATAATGAGCCACATGCTAAATGAAAATGTGGGGATTATTTCCAGGCGTCAGCAGTTAGCTGGTCAAGAATGCAATTATGTATTTATTTCTAAATATATCGTTTCCGATGGGGTGATACGTTCAGATAGCAAAGGAAGCGAATCTTTTTATCCTCTTTATTTATACCCAGATTCAAAGGCGCCTGACCTTATTTCCGGAGACCAGAAAAAATACAATATTTCCCAAAAGCTATTTGACTACTATTCCAAGATAGATAGCGGTTTTTATGGAGAGCAGATTTTCTATTACGTTTATGCTATCTTGCATAGCATCCTTTACCGTGAACGATTTGCCCAATATCTACAGCTAAATTTCCCTCGTATTCCTTTTACTGAAGATTACGAGCTATTTAGCAAACTGGCAGATTGTGGCAAAGAGCTTGCCGATATGCACTTATTACAAAGCCCAAGCCTGGAAATGCTAAGCTCACGCTATCAGGGAAGCGGGGAAAGCAATGCAGTAGAAATGGTAGAATATGACGCTGAACGTGAAATCGTTAAAATCAATGCAAATAAGCATTTTGATGGCATAAAACAAAACGTTTGGGAATATCGCATAGGCACATTCCAGGTTCTTCATAAGTATCTTACAGACCGCAAAGGAAAAACGCTTATTGATCCTATCCATTTCTGCAAGATAGCGACAGCTTTGGCAGGTACCATTGAATTGCAAACCAAAATTGATGAGCTGTTTCCCAAAATCGTTGAATGATTTTTAAGGACGCTAAATACATTCTTACGAAAGGATAAAAGTAGCGCAAAACTCCAAAATAAGTGTTGACTAAATATGCTCGGTATAGGAACGTGACTCAATATAGATAAATATATGGGAGTAATGGTGCCTTGAAAAATATACTGGAAAAATACTTGAATGAGCTTCAGCAAAGCATAAACCGCGGTGATGCGCGCGAGGAATCTTTCTACCACGCTTTAAAGGAGCTTCTTGAAGCTTATGCCCGGCAAATAGAAAATGCCAAATGCGATGTGACCATACTCCCCAAGGCAACTGAAGCGGGAAATCCGGATTTTCGGGTGTGGGATGGCAAAGCGCAGATTACCGGCTATATCGAAGCCAAAAAGCCCGATTGCTATCAGCTTGAGCCTATCGAAAAGAGCGAGCAAATCCAGCGCTATCTTGATGCCTTCCCAAACCTGATCCTCACCAATTTCTATGAGTTCCGTTTGTATCAACAAGGGCTTTTGGTGCAGTGTGTTTCCATTGCCAGCGCCATCAATGCCACGCAATTGGGCAAAGTACCGCCCCTTACTCAGATAGCTGA
>JAQVIX010000044.1 GCA_028695495.1 Candidatus Cloacimonadota bacterium
CTTGCCGCAGGAATGGAGCTGTGGCATCTTGCCGCAGGAATGTGGGGGTGGCATCTTGCCGCAGGAATGTGGGGGTGGCATCTTGCCGCAGGAATGTAGCTGTGGCATCTTGCCGCAGGGTTGAGACAAGCAGTTCCGCTGCGCTACACAGCTTGTGTAAATGCGGAGTTTGATACCCCAGGCAGGATGTCGCTTTTACTTTCAAACGGCAAGATGCCGTTCCCACTATTAAGCGGCAAGATGCCACTTCCACCCTCTGCCAAATCGGAGGCAAGGCAGCCCAAGAAAACAAGCAGCTACATACCGGCTACGTCTTCATTAAGCTGCTTTGTAAACGAGGACATTTACGATCCATCACGCCGCACCAGCATCTAATAAACCATTGCGAGCGAAGCTAAGCAATACCTTCATCATTCATTGCGAAGCGAAGCGAACGCAGCGAATCCGGAACTTCCTTCCTCGGAATAAAGCAGTCCTCAGGCAAGCCGATACCAGGTATAAAAGCTTCCCAATCGGGATAACCCTTAAATAACACTTCAATCCCATCGCTTATAGAAAGATAGCACTCCTCAATTTCATCAAAATAGTTCCCCATTACCTCCGCACCCTCTTCCAAATAAATCTTTTCTGCCTGCCGCCCTTTCTTATGATTTGGAAAAGTCCATTCCTCCTTATGTCGTTCATTCAAATATTTGTCCATAATTCGTCTATCGCTAATCGCAAAATCCTGTTCCATAAACATAAATCTACGCAAGGCAATATTGGATCTCAGGAGTAGTGCACCTTTTCTCCACCAGGATTTTACCACGATCCCATGTTCCAGATACTCTTCTTGTATGATAAAGCGTCCTCTTTTTGCACTCACTTCCACCAAAGGTTCATTTTCGAGCCAAAGACGATCCTTTTTAACCGCTTTTTCGGTCGCTTTTTCCACGTGATTGATAAAGCTTGCCGCTTTCTTGATTACCCGAGCATAAGATGTCGGTTTTGTGATCTTCAGTTTATCGATTACAAGCTCAATTGCCCGCCATTCTTCATTTGCTTCCGCACTCAGCATACGGATATCGGAGGATTTCAGTTTCACTTGCAAGTGCTCCATTACTGCAATCGCAATCTCTTCATTTATATATTCAGAATCCGTATCTATTACAAAATAGACCAAGAATGTATCTTCTTCCCCAATGCGAAAAATATGGTACAAATCTTTGTACATATACTCTTTTGAAATCAATTCCGAACCGATAAAACCCTCTTTTTTACTGAGCACGAAACCCGACCCCTTGTCTATCTGCTCTGCCAAATCTTCCCAAAACTTAAATTGAAAAGGTGGCGCCGGCGAGTATAAATCGAGCATATCTTTATTCATCTCTATCCATAGCTGATTATCCTGCAAGCACTTCTGGGCTTTATTATCATATTCCGCCAGCATCTGCATCCAGCGGCTTATCTTCATCAAAAGGCTATTCTTATAACCCCAAATATCCCTTTCCGGTTTCTTATCTTTCTGAAGCTTCTCAAAAAGGCTGCTGAGTGCCTTGAACGTCCGATCTATTTGCGTTTTCTGATTACGCATATCTTCCGAAGCGACCTGCATCGCATAATCCGCTGCATCTTCAAAATATTTCGCCACCTTCTTATACTCTGCCCTGTAACTATTTTGCTTCGTCATCATCATCTCCTTTTCAAAATACCTTATTTCACTCGATAAACTAATGCTTTCCCGCAGAAATCCCAGATTCACTTCTTCAGAAACAAACGCAGCGCCGGGTTCTTGGAGTTCTTGACGCTTATCCGCATCTTTCAATACCGCCGCATCTCGAGAGCGGCAAGGACTTCAAGAGCCCTTCCCAGATTACAAGCACCATGCGCCAGCGTCCTGCCACCTTGAATACAGCTTCGCCCCGTGGCTTAGGCACTCCCTTTTTTTAGCCAGACTTTGCTGGCATTTTACGAGAGGGCAACCACCAATATACCTTTAGTGGACAAGTAGTGGACAAAATGGTTTTTAGATGTTAGGTGATAGGCCTTAGGTGTTTGGTACTGTGCGGGTTTCGAAGGTATTTATTTTGGCTCACTTTCAAACTTGGTGGGTAGCCATCGAATAGATTGGGTGCGATTATTTCCCGAAATGATGGCATTCTACCTGTCTTGTCCCGTATGGGACAGTGGTTTAGGTAGCCCAGGGTGTTCTTGCCCAAAAATGAGCTTGCGAGTTTTTGACAAGATAAACCCTGGATAATTGATGCGTTTAGATGGTTGTCTTTTATCCCCCAGCCCTCCCCTTAGATTTACTCCCCAAAAACGCTTTTTTGGGGAGTAAATCTAAGGGGAGGGCTGGGGTTTTATTTATCATATTGTTACATAACACGATTGCTATCTAAAATGGCACCCCTAACGGGGTTCCGCTCGGCAGCCAAGCATGATATTCTCTGTTTAAACTTCCATCTTTTATGAGCTTTTGAACATAGAAAAGCTTTGAGCTTATAAGATTATTTATACACGACATATTTTTTAATCGTTTGCCGAGTATAAATCACCTCATTTGGTTCAATTATTGGTCAACCAATTTCAGTATGAGACAGGCTTATTGATTTGTTGCCCTCGTGATGCCCTCGCCTCTCCCCGCTTTTTCTGGGGAGAGAGGACGGCATTGCGAGGGAGGCAATCGGGGGAATGGGGAATGTAAAATTAAGCTGCGCATGGTGTGTGGAATTGGGGAAAGCCTTTTGAACTCCTGCTCGCTTGCATAGGGCGGAGATAGGGTAAAAGGCGGATAAGCGGCAGAAGTCCAAAAAGCTGGAGAAATTTGTGTTTATTTGTGGTAATTTGTGGACAGATTCGTGGACAAAAAAAGTTAAGAGCAAAGGGTAAAGGGCTTAGGGCTAAGAGCAAAGGGCAATTTTAATCTGTGTTAATCTGCGTTAATCTGTGGACAAATAAGCATAGGGCAGAGAGCAAAGAGCCTGGAGAAAATCTCCCAATCTCTCAGTCTCAACCCCTCGGTGCTTTCGGTGTTCTCGGTGGTGATAAAAGAATTTGTGTTTATTTGTGGGAGGTTGCCGTCAGTTCGTGAAGTCAATGGCGCTTGCATAAGGCGTTGATTAAGTGAAAGGCGGGTAATCGCCATTAACTCCACGGCTGGCTTGATAATAGCGACAAGATGTCGCTGATACAATCAAACGGCAAGATGCCGTTCCCACCTTCTGCCAAATCGGAGTTTGGCAGCCCAAAGAGGCAAGATGCCTTTTCCACCTTATCGTTTCCACTTTTTCCTTGCCAGAAACTGCGGCACTTCCTTATTGGCTTCAAAATAGAAATAATTGGAGAGAAAATGCCAAGGAATGTATGGATAATACTGCTAATGGCGCTACTTTTACTCAGCGCTTGCGGCAAAGAACCGACTAAGCCAAAAGGCGAAGGGGAATTGCCTATTCGGATGAATCTGGCTCCGGCTACGCAGATGGGGTTTGATGTTACCCGTGTAGCGGTGACCATTAGCAAGGGCAGCTATAATAGCAGCATGGATTTGATTATTACCGGCGATATGGCAGAAGGCACTTTTCACTATTTGGAGCCGGGCACTTATGCCATTCAGGTGGCGGTATATAGCGGAACCACCCTGATCGCCACAGGCAGCGGCACGGGAGAGGTAATGCCGGCGCAAACTACTACGGTGCAGATTTCGCTGGAATTTGAGCCGGGCAGCCTGGAAGTGATAGTAGTATGGGGAAATCCCTACGTGCAAAGCCGCCGCGTGCTGATGCTGGGCAATAGCTACACCTATTATAATAACGGCGTAAATGTGCATTTGCAGGGTCTCTTGCGCTCCGCCCAACCGAATTGGGAAGTGGTGGTGGAATCCCGCACCGGTGGCGGTTTTACCCTGGCAGATCACTATCTGGATCCGCTTACCATGTACGACATTCAATATGGAAACTGGGATTTGGTGATATTGCAGGAGCAAAGTTCGCGTCCGGTAAATGACCCCGAACTATTTTATCAATATGCCGGGCTGTTAAATACAGAGATTCGCAATTCCGGCGCTTTAACCGGTTTTTTCATGACCTGGGCATATCAAAATAGCCCCTGGATGTATGAACCTTTGCGAGATGCCTACCTATATGCCGGAGCCAGCCTGGAAGCGGAAGTGGCTCCCGTGGGCGTAGCGTTTAATAATGCCAGCGTAATGGGCGGATTGCCAAATCTTTACGATAGCGACGGCTCGCATCCCAGCCTGCACGGCAGCTATTTGGCAGCTTGCACGATGCTGGCGAAGTTTTGGAATATCAATCCGATGGGAAATAGCTACCGCCCAACGGGGATTTCGGCGAATGATGCGGCGGATTTGCAACAACTGGCTTGGACAAGCCTTCGGTAGGTGTTAGGGGATAGGCGTTAGGTGTTAGGTGTTAGGTGTTAGGTGTTAGGTGTTAGGTGTTAGGTGTTAGGTGTTAGGCGCTGACGCATGGTGTGTGGAATTAAGAAAGCGTTTTGAACTCCTGCTCGCTTGCATAAGGCGGTGACAGTGATGAAAGGCGGATAAGCGGCAGAAGTCCAAAAAGCTGGCGTAATTCGTGTTAATTAGTGGACAAAAAAGCATAGGGCAGAAAACAAAGAGCTTGGAGAAAGTCTCTCAGTCTCTTGGTCTCTCAGTCTCTTGGTCTCTCAGTCTCAACCCCTCGGTGCTTTCGGTGTTCTCGGTGGTAAAAAAGAAATCCGTGCTAGTTCTCGTCTTTTTCGTCTTTTTCGGTGGTGTATTTTAATAAGCAGTTCCGCTTTGCTACACTGCTTGTGTCAAATCGGAGTTTGACACCCCAAGGAACTGACTAAATGCCTCAAATGGTCAAAAAATAGATTGACATTATCCCCCACCTGATTATCTTGTATTCATTCTCGCCTCAATGAAAGGCATCTTATTAAAATACAGGAGTTTATCTTTACCAAAAAAAAGAGAAATATGAATCAGCCAAAAGACCGCAAACAAGTAATTCTGGAGACGGCTACCCGGATATTTGCCCGCTTTGGATACAACAAAACCGCGCTGGATGAGATTGCGCAGGAAGCCAATATCGCCAAAGGCACCATTTACTACTATTTTAGCAGTAAAGAGGAGCTATTTTTGCAGGTAGTGAAGGAACAATTTGCATACTATTTTCACGAAATGGAAGAGCATCTGGCGGCGATGCAGGGCTTTGAAGCCAAATTCCGCTACTTTTTACAGGGACCCATGAAGTATGTATGTGAAAATATGCCCATCTGGATCGATGCCTTAAAAAGCATTCCCTTTAACGTGCAAGAGCATTTTGAGGAGTTTCGCAGCGATCATCGGGAATATATGCTGAAGATATTGCATGAGATTATCGATGAAGGCGTAGCCGAAGGGATGATCTCCGAACAGCTTGATCTACAGAAGCTTTCGATCATGATCAACGATTGGTTTTTGTTGGGCAATTTTTCGGTAGGCATCATCAATTTTGATGAATTACTTTTACGATTGGAGCGAGACCACGAGATAATCGCCCAATTGATCTTATATGGAATCTTAAAAAGAGGTTAAATAATGAAAAGACTAATTAGCCTGATCGTAGGCATCAATCTATGTATGGTGCTCTTTGCCATTGGTTTGGAAGAGAGCATCCAGATGGCGCGGCGCAATAATAAAGAGCTACTAATGGCGCACGAGGATGTGGTAAAAGCCGATGCTACTTATTACGACGTGCGCGGCACGCTGCTTCCGCAGATAAGCCTACAGGGTTCGTATGCGCTAAATACTACATACTTGCCGGATAGCGCGTTGCCAAAGCTGCCGCAGGTGAGCGCAATGCTGGATAGCATTAGCGCTACAGACAATGAAAATCTCATTGCCGGCATGTTGGATGGCATAATGAGCGGGATGCTCCCCAGTTCACCCCAAAAGGAAGCTTCGCTGGCGATGCAGCTAAAGCTGGACCAGGTGCTCTTTTTGGGGGGCAAGCTGGTAAATGGCATCCGCGCCGTGGATCGCTATCGCAGCGTGCAAAAGCTGGCATATAGTGTAAAAGAACAGGATGTGGTGCTAAATACCACGCAGATATTTTATCAAAGCCTGCTGGCGGGCAAACTCGCCGAGATTCAGCAGGAAGGGCTTTCCACGGCTCAGAGGCATCTATCCAGGGTGGAGCTTTTATTTAGCGAGGGACAGGTAAGCGAATTTGATCTCTTGCGGGCGCGGCTGGAAGTAGCGAAATTGGAGCCGCAGGTAATGGCGGCAAATAATCAGTATGAACTGGCGCTTGCCGCATTTCGCAAACAGATTGGCACAGCAGATGAAAGCGTAATCCCGGAAGGGGAATTTGTATTGCCTTTGGTAGAAGAAATGGATTTGACGGAGGCGCAAAGGCTGGGTTTGCAAAACCGCACCGAACTGGAGCTACTGGATATCGCCACGCAGATTCAGGAGATAAAATACAATGCCGAGCGCGGGAACTATCTGCCAAATGTGGCACTTAGCGCATCTGCCGCCCTTTATAGCGCAGCGGATGAATATGCCATTCAAAAGGACGATTTTGGAACCCGCTATTCCATCGGCATCGGCTTTAGTTTGCCGATTTTTACGGGGCTTTCGAATCGTAATAAGATAGCCTATACGAAGCATGATTATATGCAGGCAAAGCTGAAGCAGCGGGATAGCGAGGAATTGGTATTATTACAGATCAAGCAAAATCATCAAAAGCTGCATCACGCTTTGGAAAATTACCGCGTGCAAGAGCAGAATATCCAGATGGCGCAGAGAAATCTGGAATTGGCACAATTGCGCTTTGAAAATCAATTGGGCATTCAGCTGGAAGTATTTGACGCCCAGATCACCCTTTCCAGCATCAAACTTCAATATAATAACGCGATCTATGAAGTGATCGCCGCAGAACGTGAATTTACAAAATCGATTGGGCAAAACCTGATCGTGGAGAGATAAAAGATGAAAAAAAGGATATTGATATTCCCCATGATCTTGCTATTGGCGCTGGGCGCTTGTGGCAAAAAGGAAACAGACGTAAAGAGTATGGAGCGCTATCACAGCGAATTGGGCGTTCCGGTGCGCGTAAAACCCGCTACTAAAACCGTGTTTGAGCAGGTATTACGTTATAATGCCAGCCTGGGCGGCAGCCAGGAAAGCACCGCACAAGCCATGGTGAGTGACGTGGTAAGCGAAATCCGCTACAAAGTGGGAGACACGGTGCAAAAAGGCGACATCGTGGTGGTATTTCCCAGAAATACGCCTGCCGCTCAATACGAGCAGGCAAATAGCGCCTTTCAAAGCATCTCGCAGGTGCATGACCGTATGCAACGGCTTTACCAGCAAAGCGCGATCTCGCTGCAAGATTATGAAAACGTGCAAACCCAATACTTGGTAGCAAAGGCAAATCTGGAAGCCAGTGAACAAATGGTATTTGTAAAAGCGCCCATGAGCGGCATAATTACCAATATCATGGTGCAGGTTTCCGAAAAAAGCTATCCGGGGCAAAACCTCTTTACCGTTACCGCCAGCCAGGGCTACAAAGCCACTTTGCTGCTGCCGGAATCCGAGATAAGCAAGATCAATAAAGGCTCCAAAGCCACTGCCAAATGGGAAAATTACAGCATTCAGGGACGGGTAAGCTCGATCGCCATGGCTCTCGATACGCAACGCAATGCCTTCCGCGTGGAAGCGGATTTTGGCGGACGCAATCCGAATATCCCTTATGGCGTTACCGCCGAAATTGAGCTGGAAGTGCAGCGCAAGCCGGATGTATTTGTGGTGCAACGCCAACATTTGGTGCGTGAAAACGGGAACTTCTATCTGTGGCTGGCAGAAGGTGATACAGCCAAGCGCCAGCAAGTGGAAATTGGGCTAAACAATCAAATGGAATATGAAATAGTGTCCGGACTTTCCGAAGCTGATATCGTGATTACCGAAGGCATCAAATCGCTTTCCGAAGGCGCCAAAATCCGCATCATCGAAGGGAGCTAAGCATGTTTTTAGCAAAGCTCTCCATTGAACGTCCCGTATTGGTAAGCATGGCGATATTGGTATTTGTGGTATTTGGTGCTTTAGCCTATTTTGAAATGCCCCTGAACCTGATGCCAGACGTGGAATTACCATACGTTTCTATCTCCACCATCTACCCCGGCGCGGGACCCAAAGAGGTGGAAACCCTGATTACTACAAAGATCGAGGAGGCGGTAGCCACCGTATCCCAAATCGACTTTGTACAAAGCTATTCCATTGAAAACGTGTCCATTATCTTAGTAGCGTTTGAGCTGGATAAAGACGTGGACGTAGCCAGTAGCGAGGTAAAAGACAAGGTGGATGCCATCTTGCGGGATTTGCCAAGTGATATCGAACGCCCCAGCGTGCAAAAGTTTGATTTCAGCGCTTTCCCCTTTATGGATATAGTTTTAAGCGGAGATATGGACCCCCGCGAGATGTATGAATTGGCAGATAGCCGGCTGCGGGAACGCTTTTCGCAGATCAAGGGCGTGGCGCAGGTAAGCCTTTCCGGCGGTGCCAAACGAGAAATATCGGTGGAGCTGAACGACCGCGCCGTGTATCACAACAGCATTTCCCTGATGCAATTGAATCAGATATTAGCCGCCCAAAATATGGATATGCCGGGAGGAAACTTCAGCCATAGCAGCCAGGAATATTCCGTGCGCTTGAAGGGTGAATTTGGCAGCGTGGAAGAAATCCAAAACCTGGATATTCCCACGCAATCCGGAGCGGTAAAGCTGGGCTCCATCGCCCAGGTGAAAGACAGCTCGGAAAAGATCACCCAAAAAACCATGTATTTCAATGCCAAAGAGCGAAACCTAAACGACAATGTGGTGCGCATTTCCATCACCAAGGCATCGGACGGAAATGTGGTAAATATCGCCCGCGAAGTGCGTGAGATTTTCCCGGAATTGATCAGCTCTTTACCGCAGGGGATGCAGCTAAATATCATCCGCGATTCCAGTGAATTTACCAATGCCACCGTGAAAGATACGCTTTCCACGCTGTGGCTGGGTATCTTGCTTACGGGTCTCATCCTCTTTATCTTCCTGCACGATCTCAGGAGCACGCTCATCGTGGCACTATCCATGCCCATATCCATCATTTCCACCTTCATCTTCCTGGATTACGTGGGCTTTACCCTTAATCTGCTTACCCTTTCCGGATTTTCCACGGCGGTGGGTATCCTGGTGGCAAACTCGGTGGTGGTAATCGAAAACATCTTTAGGCACAAGGAAATGGGCAATAACCGTAAAGACGCCTCCTACAAAGGCACTGCCGAGATCACTGTGGCAGTATTGGCTTCCACGCTTACCAATATCGTGGTATTTTTGCCCATTGCATCCATGAGCTCCATGGTGGGCGGCTTCCTCAAGGAATTTGCGCTCACCGTCACTTTTGCCACCATATTTTCTTTGATTACCTCGTTTACGGTAACGCCCATGTTGGCATCCATGATCATCCCCGAAGGAGACCACAAAAGCCGCTGGGGCATCCGCTTTGATGCCGCCTTTGACCGCTTTGCAAATATGTATCAACGCTTTATGCGCGGGGTACTAAGGAGCAAATGGTGCAGCTTTGGCATCCTGGCAATCTCGCTATTGATGCTTTTGGGCAGCTTTTTGATGGTGCCGGCGCTGGGCTTTGAATTGATGCCAAACATGGACCAGGGCAATCTTTCCATTAGCATCGAATTGCCCGAAGGCTACAATCTGCCCGAGACTGTCCGCGTGGTAGAAGAAGTAATAACGCGCGTGCAGGATTTTCCGGAAGTGGAAAGCATCGTAAGCAACGTAGGCTCTATGAGCTTCATCTCTACCGGCAAAAACTTAGCTTCTATAGATTTGCAACTTGTAAAACGTAAAGAGCGCCAGCGCGGCTCCACCGAATTGGTAAATGTGATTATTGAAGAGCTGAACGACATCCCAAACGCCGCCATCAAGGTAAGCGAATCCGGCGGTATGGGCGGCATGGGCGGCGCAAATGAGATAAGCTTTTACCTGCAAGGGCAAGAGCAAGAGGTATTGGAAAACCTGAAACATGATGTAATCAACCGCATCCAGGATGTCCCCGGCCTCATCAATCTGGATACCAGCTCCCGTCCCGGATTATCCGAGATCACCCTTACTCCCAAGCGAGACCGTTTGGCGGCAATCGGCGCCACGGTGTATGATCTGGCATTAACGCTACGCAGCAGCATCGAAGGAATGGTGATTACGCACTATCGGGAAGGCGGAAACCAATATGGCATCCGGCTTTCACTTTCGGAAGACCAGGTGGATCATCCGGATAAAATAATGAACATGAATGTGATGATCATGGGTCAGCCCTATCTGCTATCACAACTCGTAGATGTGGATTTTGCGCCAGGAATAAGCCAATTGATTCACGTAGATCGCTTTAAGACCATCGAAATTACTGGCAACGCCGCGATGGGGTTTTCATCTGGTAAACTAAATAGCGCCATCAAGAGCCGCCTGGATGAAATGCAATTGCCTGCTGGTTATCAATTTGCCTGGGGGCAGCAAGCCAAGATGATGGACGAAACTTTGAGCGATATGATTCGCACATTCCTCATCGCCGTGCTCTTAACTTATATGCTATTGGCAGCCATTTTGGAGAGCTTGGCACAGCCCTTAATCATCATGGCTACAGTGCCTTTGGCTATCATCGGAGTAATCTTGGCACTGTATATTACCGGCATTGGGCTAAATATCTTTTCGATGCTGGCGATAATAATGTTGGTTGGCATTGTGGTAAATAACGCTATATTGATATTAGACTATGTAAATATAAAGCGAAAAGAAGGTGTGTGCTCGCGTGATGCGCTTTTGGAAGCCGGCAAGCTAAAACTAAAGCCCATTATTATGAGCACGCTATCCATCGTTATCGGAATGCTTCCGATGGCGCTGGGCATGGGAGATTCCGGACGTGAAATGCGCATGCCGATGGGTATCGTATCCATTGGCGGGCTGGTGGTTTCCACGCTGCTCACGCTCATCGTGATCCCTGCGCTTTACTATCTTACTACAAAAAACCAAACAAATAAGGAGACTTGTGATGAACAGAGTGCTTAAACTCTTAAGTATGGCGCTGCCAGCGTCAGCTTCTTCGGCTGTTATGGCAATTTTGCCGCTACCCGTAAGGTGTACCAATTTAATGGCACATTTGGCGACAAATGGTTTAACTCCATAATGACAAACGTGCTTCTCTACGTGCCTGTGTATGAAGTAGCAGTTGTTGCAGACCTTGTGGCATTTAATCTCGTGGAGTTTTGGACGGGAAGCAACCCCATGGCGATGGCGCCCGGCGAAGAAGTAATCAAATATGCCCATGAAAATGGCAGTGATTTGGAAATTACCATCCGTCAAAATGAAGTAATAGTAAAAAATATAAATACAGGGGAAGATCTTGAGCTAAGCTATAAACCCTTTGAAAAAGCCTGGTACTATCGCGGCGACGAAGGAATGGTAAAAATCGCCACCCTCTCGCAAGATAAGCTCGCCCTGCACGGTCCCGATGGCAAAGATAAAATAGTGCTCAAGTCTGCCCTCTAAAAGAGGTAAAAATGATCGATAGAGAAAAACTCGAAGCAGTATTGGATAAAGTGCGCCCCGCCATCCAAGCCGATGGTGGAGACGTAGTGCTAATGAACATTCGTGAAGATAACGTGGTGGAAGTACGCCTTACCGGCGCTTGCCACGGCTGCCCGATGGCTACGCTTACCCTCAAAGCGGGCATCGAACGCATCGTAAAAGAAGAAATCCCGGAAGTGGTGGAAGTAATCTCGGTGTAATACCGGTATTTCAGCCCTTTTAAGGGTTTATGATCGCCCGGATTAGCAGTGTCTAATCCGGGTTTTTTTACCAGGTGTTAGGGCTGCGCAAGGTGGCAGTTCGCAGGTATTAGGGCGGCGCTCGTTTCGGAGTTACCTTGTTGTTTAGTTGATTAGTTTTTTTAGCGCATGGCGTAGGGCATAGAGCTATAATAATTCGTGTTAATTTGCGTTAATTTGTGGACAAAAAAAAAGCCAAGAGCAAAGGGCTTTTTCGGTGCTTTCGGTGTTCTCGGTGGTTAAAAAACTCCATTCGTGAACATTCGTTTTTTATTCGCGCTTATTCGCGGTAAAAGCTCCCTCCAAAACGAGCGCAGCGCTTGCCACCTGCCACCTTGAATTACATTTTCAACAGCTTACTGCTTACACTCTTCCCTTTGTGCTGTAATCTCACAAAATAGATTCCCGTCGCCAGCTTTCTGCCCTTATCATCCTTCCCGTCCCATTCCAGCATTTCTATTGCTTTGCCATTATACAGCTTGCGCACTCTTTGCCCTTTCAGATTATAAATCTCCACTTCCAGCGGGCTGCCGGGTTCTACTGCCTTTATCTGAAGCTGTAGCGACCCGCTAAAGGGATTGGGAAAGGCACTTATAGCCAATTCCACCGCTGGAGTATTCGGTTCATCCACGGCGCTGGCTTGATTGAAATAGTGGCGGAAAACGAGATTTACCAAGGCTCTGGCGCCTGCTTCTTCCAAATAGTATATGGGGATGCTCGTGGTAAATACGCGTCCCGGTTCGGCTATCTTCATAATCGCCACGCTTTGCCCGTTGAAAGCGCCCTGAGAGCTATCATCCGGATAATCCGAGCCGTATTGATATATACTTACGCCGCCGTAGCCGGCTGTAATGCCTTCCATGCCAAAGATGTGACCATTTAAGGGAGGGGTGGTTTTGGCGGGGTCTATTGCGAGTTCCGGGAATTGAGTATAATACGGATTTGGGATACCATATTTGAAGCGTGCCCGTGTGCTATAGTCCGCACCGGATATGCCTGCAAAATAGGCGGGGAAATCGCTTCCGGTAAAGCTTGCCGGATAGCCAGTGGCTATCTCATATGCCAAAGTAGGGCGATAACCGGTATAGAAGATATTACCATTTATATTCAAGTACTTCTGCAGTTCATCCCGCACCTGATACAGGTTGGTATTACCCGAAGTGCCCATGTTATGCCACAAAATGGCGGAATAGATACCGATATCGGCTAAGCGAAGCTGAGCGCCGCTTTGTATCAAATCCAGGTGATGCACGGTGAAATTATCCATAATGCCGCTAAAGAAATCATCCACCATATCGTCGGTAGGCTGGGAGGGATTGGCGCCGCCATAATCCGGACTATCATCGACAATCAGGATTCCCTGATCCCTGGTGGCGGGGCGGCTCTTTACGGCAAGAGAAGGCTCGCTTTCATTGCCCTCCAGGTCCAAAGCAGTAATACGGTAATAGTAATACAAATCCACTGCGCCTATTACCTCAAAATCGATATATTCATTATCTACTATTATTCCGCTGCCTACGGCATCGCCCAATACGGAGGCATCTTCGCTTTTATAGATGCGGTAGCCTGCCAAATCCAGCTCGCTATTTGGTTCCCAGCTTAGCTTTACCGCATAGCGGAGAGGTTCATCTGTAAAAGCTTCCACGGGGCGGGGAATGCTCAAAGGGCTGCCTGTGGCATATACCTGATAGCTTTCATTGCCCTGGGCGTCCACGCTTGCCAGCCCAAAGTGATATACTTCGCCCTGGTTTAGATCCTGCAATTGGCAACTATTTTCTGCTACATCGATATGGGTTTCCGCTTGGCTTTCGCTGCTGTAATAAATGCGGTAATGCTCTAAGAGCGGGTCATTTACCGTGTCCCAGCTTAGGTGGAGGGAAGCGCCATTACCCGGATCTTGCACCTGGAAGTTTGCCGGGCTTGCCAGCATATTGGCAAAGCTATATGCCACTGCCGTGGAAGCGCGGATTACCTCGGCGGCATAGTCTTTATCGATATTATCTGTAATATCATTATCGCTATGATAGTGTGGGCTAAAATCGTGCTCGAAGTAATAGATTACGGGGTAGCCAGCTATCCAGTAAGAATGGCTGTCGCTGCTGGGGCTATTTAAGGAGCCATATACCACGTTCAGCGAGCTGTAAGCTTCGGTAAGGCTTTTGGCTGTTTGCGTGTGCTCCAAAGCGCCGGCGTAGGGCATTAGAAGCACATTGCTGCCGCCTGTGTGGTTATTCGCTATCATGTCGTGATTGATCATGAGGCGGATGTTTTCGGCAGCTTGATACGATGTACTGGCATTGTGTTTGCTGCCCCAAAGCCCAAATTCCTCGGCAGCGTAGGTAACGAAGCGGATACTGCGCCGGGGCTGATATCCGCTTGCCATCATTACGCGCGCCATTTCCAGTGCGGCGGTGGCTCCGGAAGCGTTATCATCTGCACCGGGTGCCAAAGTATAAGGCGTGGTATATGTAATGGAATCGTGATGCCCGCCGATAACGATGTATTCATCGGGGTAGAAACTGCCGCAAATGCTGGCTACCACGTTGTATTGCGTGGTGCCATTCCAGTAAAAGGATTGCAATTCCACATTCGGAACGCCAAAGCGCTCAAACTGCGCCTTGATCCAATTTGCCACCTGCAAGCGGTTATCTGCCAAAGCATAGCGCGTTTGCAAATCCTGCAAGCCCTGAATAAAGGCAAATACGCTATCGGCAGAAACCTGGCTGATGAGATTCGTAATTTCGGGGTTATCCTGAGCAAAAGAAAGGGAACTTGCTTTATCTTCTGGAAAACTAAGTGCTTGTAGTTTTAGCGCGATGGGAGGAGCTTTGATCTGCCGGGCAAGCTCTTCGGGGGCAGCGGCAGAGGCAATCAGCAGTTCCGAACCCAAATCTGCCATTATCTTCAGATTGCTGGTGGAAGCAGTTGGCTTTTTGCCAATCAGATAGAGAGTTTCCTTAGTTTGGAGGGCAGGAAGGATATGCCAGTTTGCGTCTGGGGTGTTTTCCGCTAAGCCCGCAAGGATGTATTCATTATTAAAGTAATAGATGCTAATGCCTTGCTTTGCCAGCGCTTGCGCCTGCGCTTCGGCATAAAACGGGTCTTTGGCGGGCTTATCCAGCCGGTATATAGCCAGCTTGGCTTCTGCCCCCAAATACAATGCTAAGATTAGCAAAGCGAAGATAATAACTGCTCTCTTC
Source organism: Candidatus Cloacimonadota bacterium (assembly GCA_028695495.1). Classification (GTDB taxonomy): domain Bacteria; phylum Cloacimonadota; class Cloacimonadia; order Cloacimonadales; family Cloacimonadaceae; genus UBA5456. The sequence continues at coordinate 15,044 of JAQVIX010000044.1, forward strand.
ATGATCGCTCCCTTATTGGCTTTTTCCCTTTGTTTTATGCAATATTTGTTCCGAGGCTGTCCCGAAATGCCAAAAGCAAGCACGATATCTGCCACATTGGGAGTGTAGGGGCGCAGGGCTTTGCGCCCGCTTTTAACAAAGCGTGCGCGCAGCGCACACCGCTAAAGAATTGGTATATATCCGCAATGATTACCTTTTGCGTGCTAACTTCGGCGGGTTCAAGGCATTGAACCCCTACATTTCAGCTGTGGACATTTCTTGTTGTCGTGTGGTTTGCTTGTTTCTGGACAGCCTCTTCCCACTCTCCATTTTCAATTGGCTAAGCTTTTATCAAAAGGATATAAAGCCATATCATTATGATATTGTACTGGATATAGGCTTCAAACACAAATCCGCTATATCATTATATATCACACCATTACACTTGCACCAAACTTTGGCACGGCTTTTGCACTACCATTAGGCAAAACAACAATGTGAGGTATAGAATGAAGAAGATTAGTTTGCTGGTAATTCTGCTTCTGGGGCTTAGCAGCTTCCTGGTGGCAGATGATGATCTTAGTGAGGCTCTGGAAATAATCCGCGAGCTTAAGGGCATGGAAAACGTAAACGTAAGCATGCTCAAAGCCCCCCGCGGCTTGCCGGAAGCGGATGATGCCGCCTATTTTGGTTTGTATTTGGAAGACCTCAGTTTCCCCAAGGCACAAAGCCTGAATTACAAAGGCACTATCGGTGTGCTCATCACCGGCGTGGTAAAGGATAGCCCCGCCTGGCAATACCGTTTGCGCGAGGATGATATCATTGTGTCCCTGGGAAATATAGAGATTACAAATTACGCCACTTTCGAGAAGGTGCGCAAAGGGCTGCGCGCCGGCGATGTGGTAAGTATCGTGGTATTTAGAGATGGCAAAAGCGAGAGCTTTGATATGGTGATTGGCGCACGCGAGGCGGCTGGATCGCAAAAGATAGCCGGAGTGCCGCAAGCTCAAGTACCCGGTCGTAAGAAAAGCCCTGGCTACGGCGGCGGCACCTGGGTGCCACTCTGGATCAAAACGGATATGGAAGATATCAACAATCTCATCACCTTAGGGGAGCTGGGCTTCACTAAACTCCCCGAAGACTTTGTATTGCAACAAGGTTTAGCCGGCAAGTTCCCCATCGGCAAAGGCTATTTCCTGGGGGGGCAAATCACGTGGCACAATGATAGCAAGCGGGTAGCCTCTAATGCAGACCCAAACTATCATCTTTGGCTGCAATATAGCCGCAATTTAGGTGGCGTTACTCTGGATAAGCGCATCCCCTTTACCAAAAATATCATCGGTTCTCTGGGCCTTATGATAGGCGGTGCCAATCACTCTTTGGAGTTTGTAAATACGGATGCCAATTTCAATTGGGCTTCCATGGATACCACCATTACCGCCTCAAACAACACCCATATCAAGCTGAGCAAAGGCTATCTGATAGCGCAACCCAAGGCAGAGCTGCTGGTACGCCTTACCCCCTGGCTGGGCTTGCGTGCCGAAGGCGGCTATGTATATGGCGTAAACCTACGTGAAAACTGGCGCGCTATCGGCATGGGAGATGAACAGTATGATATTAAAAACTCCCCGAATACAGATCATAAAGGCATCAGCTTCAGCGTGGGACCCTGGTTCGGATTTTAACACAACAAGCACTCCCTAAACATCCAAAGCTCCCTCTGGTAAAACGGGGGGAGCTTTATTTTGTGCTTGTAAAATGTGCGCTTATAGCAGAGATTTGATTAGCAGTGGTATCAGGACTTCGTGCTGCCCGATGAAGTAAAAGCCCTCGCCACCCGTTTCCACCGGGCGCTGCATTACGTTTACCCGCGCCCGGTAGTGCATATTCATGTCAAATACCGCGGTAGTAAAGTCCTTTACCGGCGGCTGGATATTGCGCGCCACGGTAAGCGCTTTGAGAAATACCTCCGGCAAGATTACCGCCGAGCCAAGATTGAGATATACCCCGCCACCATTCAGCCCCAATACATTGTGGCAAAAGATTCTAAAATCCCGGTGTGAACAGGCGCCAATCGCCGCACCATCCGCAAAGGGGCTTTGGTGGATGATGTCCGTGCCCAGCGCCACGTGCACGGTAAGCGGCACCCCATATTTATACGCCATAGCCAATAGCGAAAGCTCTTGATTGGGCGCAGTTTCCAGAATCATCTTGCCTACCGCTTCGCCCAGCCCCAGCTCCTCTTTTGCTGCCCGCGAAATGCAGCTATTCAGCATCTCTGAAGTTTCCAAAGCCATCCCAAAGGAACCATCTGCCAAAGCTGCGGATACATCCTCGGAAGTTTGCCCAAAGAAGGCAATCTCAAAGTCGTGAATGATAACCGAGCCATTTACCGCAATACCCGTAAGATAGCCCGCTTCCATCAGCTCGATTACAAGCGGCGCCAGCCCGCACTTGATTACGTGCCCGCCCAGCCCCAAGATGATGCCGCACCCGGCTGCCTTTGCTTGCTTTATCTTGCTTATCAGGCGGCGTAAGTCTTTGGCGCTTAGTATATCCGGAAGGCAATCCAAAAAGGCGGAGGTATCCACCTTTCCTTTTTGGGCAAAGAGCGCGGTATCCACCTTGCTGCTGCGCTCGCTTATCGAATAGCTTGAGATTTTATTTAGCTCTATTTCCTTGTATTTGCTCACGATAACGCTCCTCTTCGCTAAAGATGCAGCCACAGTATTTTTGGCGATACATTTCCTGCTCTTTGCTTAATCTGATTCCTTCATACCACAATTCCCGCCAATCTTCATAAAAGAAAGCCACCTGGTACTTTGCGCTCATCTCCTGCGCAATCTCCCGCATCCTTTCATGTTTTTGATAGCGGCTATAAAAAAGGGTGCTGCCAAAGGCATCAAAGCCTCGCTCTGCCGCTGCTTTTGCCACCTTCTCCAGGCGCGTGCGGTAGCAGTATTCGCAACGCTCCTTGATATTGGAAAGCGTATTTTGCAGGAAAGTCTCCAAACCGTAGTCCCCCGCTTCAATGAGTTCAAAGCCTTCTCGCATCGAAAAATCGCGCAGCGCATTGCGCCTTAATTGATACTCTTTTAAGGGGTGAATATTGGGGTTGTACCAAAAGGCGCTTATCGTGTGCCCCGCCTGGATGAGTTTGGAATATGGAGAGATCAGGCAGGGCGCACAACAGGTGTGAATTAAGAGCTTAGCCACGGTCGTAGTGCGGCATATCGCTGGGCAGCAGGATGGAAAACTCCACCAAGCCCGCCACCTTGCCATCCTCATACCAGGGCAATTGATGAATCAGCTTTTTCTGCCCTTTTTTGGCGATGGTATAGGTGTGGGATTTGCCTGTAGCCAGCATATCCTTTATCAGTTCAATACTTTGCGGCTGATGGCAATCAAAGAGATTCTTGCCCAAAAGCGGCTCGGCATCTTTTGCCAAAGCCGCCTGTGCCCGGTCGTTAATCTCGATAATCTTGCCCTGGGTGTCGCACACGGTGATGCCCACAGCTAATTCCTTATACCAGTTCATTTAAAACTCTTTTAAGATGCTGGCTGCCACAATGCCGCGTTGAATCTGGTTTGTGCCTTCGTAAATCTGCAAGATTTTGGCATCGCGCATCATCTTTTCCACCGGATATTCCCGCATATAGCCATATCCACCCAGGATTTGCACGGCATCGGTAGTCACTTTCATTGCCACATCCGAGGCAAAGTATTTGCACATGGCGCTTTCTTTGGCATAGTTCTTTTCGCCGGCGTCCACCATCCGCGCAGTTTGCAGTACCAAAGCGCGGGCTGCCTCTATCTGCGTAGCCATATCCGCCAGCATAAATTGTACCGCCTGAAAGCTGGAAATGGGTTTGCCAAATTGATGGCGTTCATTGGAATAGCGCGCTGCCGCTTCAAAAGCGCCACGGGCAATACCCACTGCCTGCGCACCCACCATGGGTCGGGATTTATCAAATACCTTCATGGCGGTAATAAAGCCGGTACCTTCGCGTCCAATCAGGTTTTCCGCCGGAATGCGGCAATCTTCAAAGATTAGCTCACGCGTGGCAGAGGCGCGGATACCCATCTTGTTTTCCTTTTTGCCAAAGCTAAAGCCGGGGGTATCTTTTTCCACGATAAAGCAGGAGGCACCGCGGGCGCCGCGGCTCTTATCCGTCATGGCAAATACGGTGTAAATCCCCGCTTCGCCGCCATTGGTAATCCACTGTTTAGTGCCGTTTAAGATGTAAGAATCGCCATCTTTGCGGGCAGTGGTTTCAATGGCTCCGGCATCGCTGCCGGCATTGGCTTCCGTAAGCGCAAAGGCGCAAAGCTGTTCACCAGAGGCGATGATGGGCAAATACTTCTGCTTCTGCGCTTCATTGCCGGATATCAAAATGGGATACATCCCCAGTCCGGTAGCACCAAACGCCAGGGCAATCCCCGCATCCACGGCGCAAAGCTCTTCGGTTACTATCGCCAAGTCCATCACCTTGCCGCTGATGCCATCGTATTCTTCCGGTATCAGGATGGCAAAGAGATCGCTCTGCCGCATTATTTCCACGATGTCCCAGGGGAAAATCCCCTCTTCATCATACTTTTCCGAAAGTGGTTTCATCTTTTCAATGGCGATCCTGCGCGCCAGTTCCTGCATTTCCTTTTGGTCTTCATTCAAAAAGTAATTCATGTTTATCTCCTTTAGAGGCAATTCATTGAGTTTGGGTCATGCTTAAATGAATAGGGCATAAATGTCAAGCACAATTTCACTGAAGCTTATTCAGTGGCTCCTTTGGATTAGCTAAATATAAACCGCCCCCAAAACTGCAAATCCCATTTTGGGGCTATTGATCTCGATGCCAATTACCCTACCAACAAACGATGTCTGTACCGTGCGCCGCCCTGCCACCTTGCGCTGCGCGAGGTGTTAGGTGATAGGGCTTAGGTGTTAGGCGCTTACGCTCGGTTCGGAGATATTTGTTTTGGAATAGACATTATTGGCAGGTGGCAGGTGGCAGGTCGCAGGGCTAACGCTCGGTTCGGGGTTGTTTGTTTTGGATTCAGAATTTAGTTAGTAGGGGTATAATAGAAGATTTTACCATGAATGCCCGTGGAGTTAATGGCGGCAAGAAATTTATGCCGATACCGAAACTATCAGCCGACATTGACTTCACGAACTGCAGAAGCGGCTTTACAAAAACTGTAGATGTGGTATCTTGCCGCATGTTTTGTTTTTTATATAAGACAAGGTGTCGCTTCTACTGGCGATAGCCAGCTCTGATAAACCTGCGCTTGTGCAGCCGCATGAGTTCCGGAGGAACGACATTTCAGGTAGCCTAGGGTGTTCTTGCCCAAAAAATGAGCTTGCGAGTTTTAGGCAAGATAAACCCTGGGTAATTGATGCGTTTTGATGGTTGTCTTTTATCCGCCAGCCTCCCCTTAGACTTACTCCCCAAAAAAGCGTTTTTGGGGAGTAAGTCTAAGGGGAGGCTGGGGTTTTATTTATCATATTGCTACATAACGCGATTGCTATCTAAAATGCCACC
>JAQVIX010000137.1 GCA_028695495.1 Candidatus Cloacimonadota bacterium
CGGTAATTTGTGCTTTGATCCGTGCGGATGGTGCCGCTGATATCAAAATCCTTGGTTTGGTAAACGTCTTCAAAGGCAAGGCTCTTTTTGGTATGATATACGGAGGTAACGATATGGCTAAGGCGGAGTTTGCCCTCGGTATCAAAAAGCGGGATTGCCGGCCAGCCTACGGGACCGTGGGAGCCGCCCTGCCGCATCTTGAGCGTGGCGTTATATACAATCTCAAATTCCAATGCGCTGGCGCCGTTTTCATTTACCCGGTAGATGGTGGCGGCATCCGCATTGGTAAAGGATACCCCTTCATCCAGGATCAGGTCAAAGATTTTATCCAGATGCGTTTCGCCGGAAAGCGATTTGCCTATCAGGGTAAGCTGGGTAATGTGTTTGAGCTGTTCTTCCGCCATCTGGCTGAGGTTTTGTACTACCAGATTTAGGGTTTGGTTTATCTTGGTGTTATCGCTAAAAGTGTATTTCATTTGGTCTCCTGAAAGATGGATTTATATAGCATAAAGTGAGGTTCGTAGCCTATTTTCCGTTGGGCATCTTCAAACCAGGTACTCACGTGATTATCCAGATTTGGCTGCATCTGGATGGGACTTTCCTGAAGGGAACTAAAGTGGGGGCTTTGGGCAAAGATATCCACAATCCAGGCGGCATATTCGGCATGGTCTGTGGCTATTTGCACGGTACCGCCAGGGGAAAGAAGCTTTGCCAGGCTTTCCAAAAAGATGGCTTGGATAAGGCGGCGGCGGTGGTGACGGCGCTTTGGCCAGGGATCGGGGTGTTGGATAAATACTCCGGCAACGCTATGGGGTGCAAAGTATTGCAGGATGTCTGCATCTACGTATTTGCGGAAGAGGCGAACGTTTGGATTCAGCTCCGGCACAAGTTTTTTCAAACAATTGCGGATACGCTTTTCGCTCATCTCCAAACCAATGAAATTGTACTTTGGATAAAGCTGCGGATAGCGGGAGATAAATTCCCCCTTGCCAGAGCCGATTTCCAGATACAAGGGCTGGGGGGTGGGAAATACCTCGTTTAGGATAAGCCCGGCGGCGTCTTCTATTACAAAGAAATCGCGGTCTTCAAGCATCGTCCTCTGCGTCCTGGGTTTTTTGCAATTCTTTTACCTCGCTGCGCACGATGATCAGCTCTGCCATCGAAAGCCCAAAGGAGATAAATACATAGATGATAAGCCCGTTCATCAGGTTTTCCTGCCAGAGCTGCGAGCTGATCTCACGCCCCATAAGCTGCGAAAGTGCGGCGTAATAGCTGCTGATAACCGGTGCGCCTACCAGCCCCATAAGTACAGGGCGCATCCGCATGAGCGCTGGTAAATACATGATATAGCGGATCATGACATAGCTTACCAATACAAAGGCGATGCTGGGCAGCAGCGTGGCAAAGATGCTGATATGGCGTCCCAAACTGGCATAGAGCGCAAAGGCGAGAACAATAGGCAAAAGGATAAGGGCATAATAAAGCGGTCTGGCGGAGCAATATTTGTAAAGCAGCGCCAAAAGCCCGCAGCTAAAGCCGGCAATCAGCCCCAGCTCGTAAAAGCCTATGCCACGCGGCACATACTCTATCTTTGCCAAATAGACGGCAATCAGGCTTGCTATTACGGGGAATAGCAAAACTATAATATAGCGGATCTTAAAGTTTGTCATCATAATCCTTAATATAATCTAATCCCATGAAAATACAAGCTTTTCAGGGCACCATTTATTATGGCTTCTGCGAATTCTATTGACGCAAAACGCCATATAGCAAACTTATCACACGGCATCAAATTGTCAATGATAATCGTAAATTGTATTGGAGAAAGCCATGTTGAACATGATGAAAAGCTTGAAGGATAAGCTCTCAAAAACTAAATCCGGATTTATCGATAAGATAGCGGAAGTGGTAAGCGTGCGCGGAGTATTCGACGAGGAAACCTACGAAGAAATAGAGGAAATACTCATCCGCAACGATACGGGTTTTGAGATGGCAGAGCAGATAATAGAGCGGCTAAAAAAGGAGCTAAAAACCGACCGTATCAAGAGCGTGGAAGTGGTGCGCATCTATCTGGCAGACGTAATGCAGGATATCCTATTTAAAGACATGCAGGAAGATGACGATTTCTTTAGCCTTCCAGAGGAGATAAAGCCTTATGTAATAGCCTTTGTGGGCGTAAATGGCACGGGCAAAACCACTACCATCGGCAAGATTGCCCATCGCTTTGCCAAAGCCGGCAAAAAGGTCTTGATCGTAGCCGGAGATACCTTTAGAGCGGCGGCTATAGACCAGGTGGCGATCTGGGCAGAGCGCGCCGGAGTGGATATTCTGCGCAGCGAGCCGGAACGCGACCCCGCCTCGGTAATCTACGACGGCGTGGCAAAAGCAGTGGCAAAAAGCTACGACGTGGTGCTCATCGATACCGCCGGCAGGCAACACACCAAAGACAGGCTCATGAAAGAGCTGGCAAAGATAGACCGCAGCATCAAAAAAGCCTGTCCGGAAGCGCCGCATGAGACTGTACTCGTAGTGGATAGCACTACCGGGCAAAACGCCATCTCGCAGGCTTTGCACTTCAACGAAGCCATCAAGCTAAATAGCATTGCGCTTACGAAGTTTGACGGCACTGCCAAGGGCGGCATCATCTTCAATATCAAGCAAAATCTGCAAATACCGGTGCGGCTCTTGGGCGTGGGCGAAGGCATTGACGATATTGAAAACTTCCATGCCGTGCGCTTTGTAAAAGCCTTCTTTGATAAGGGGGATACAGAGGCTTGATGGAACTCTCCCGCAGCCTGGAACTTCTGGATAGCTTAGCTGAGCTTTTACAGCAGCAAAGCGCCGCAAAGCTGAAGTTGATGCAGATGCGGCAGATTTTGGAGCAAAGCTACAAAGAGCTAACGGCAGATAGCGGACGCAGCTTTGGCGGGCTTTTTGCGCGCATGCAGTATTATCACGATACTTTTGGAGTGCCAGAAGCCATTGTGCATCAGGTAAATAGCCTAAGGATACTCTGCAATAGGGCGGCGCATGACGAGATCAAACAGATACCCGAAGCCACAATGTCCTCGGCAGCGCTTACCATCTATACGCTCTTTAAATATCTGCATAAGGATTTGCAGCATCAGGAATTAGATAGGCTGCTAAAAAATGCCCTGCCCTTTGCCCGGCGGCAGGCTGCGAAAAAGAATAGCTTTCATGCGGTGCTGAAGGATTGGGGCTTTCAGGAAAATGGGGGCAAGCGCAAGGTACTGGAGCTAAAGGTAATAGATGATGAAGGGCAAGACCTCATCGTAATCCTGAGGGACTCCATCTCTGTATCCAATGCCGTAAAATATAGCGAGCTGGCGCCAAATCTCTGGCACTACTCAAATCTCTATTGCCATAACCTCTCGGAAGTGGCAGGCAAGGTAAATAACTATATCGACAATCCCGGCACCCTCATCGTGTTGGAGCCGGACTTTTTGGTGGATGCCACGGGGATTGCCCAATGCCTGGATGTAAATAAAAGCAATCCCGAAATCTATATCCTCAGCAAGCTCTTTAGCGAAGGCAGCAGCAGCAAAATGCTTTTGGGGCAGATGGCAAATAGCATGTTCGATTCCCTCATCCAGCAGCCGCAGCAGGAGTATGGCGAGCTTTTCAAGGAAGCGCTTGCTTCTGCCAGCATCCCCATGGTGGCGCTGGGTGCTGCCGCAGCGCTTAGCATCCATAATGATATCCAGGAAGGGCATCTGCCGCAGCTTCAACACTTTGCCCAGGCAATGCAGGAGCATGAATTGCTTTTGGAACCCTCCTACCTTTGCCCATTATACGGCTTGCAGGGCCGGCTGGATTTGCTGTATAAGGATAAAAAGAAGTTCAGCATTGTAGAACTAAAAAGCGGCAAACCCCACCCTTATGAAGCCTGGCAACAGCATATATATCAGGTAGTTGCCTACAATATGATTATCCGCAGTGCCTACGGTGCGGCAAATCTGGGGACAAGCTCCATCTTCTACTCTGGCGCCAGCGAAAACATCCTGCGCCATATCGCCAATCTGCCGCTTTGGGAACAGCAGCTAATGCACACCCGCAATCGCATTGTAGGCATTATGCAGCTTCTCTGCCGCGAGCCTGCCCGCTTTTTCGATTGGCTTTTCCAGCAGAGCGAAGCGAATTACAGTCCCTTTATTGCGGATAAACTCAGCCGGTTTAAGCGCCTGCGCAAGAGCCTGAGAGACTATGAATATGAATGGTTTATAGAGCAAATCAGGCGGATTGCCCGCGAGATACGGCAGGTAAAGCTGGGCGGGGATGGCGCTTATGAGGATAGCTCTTACGGGCACAATGCCTTGTGGCAATTAAGCGCCAAGGAGAAAGAGGGTAAGATCATCGGAGACCTTGAGTATCTGGAATCCGATGGCAGATACTTCCGCTTCAAACTGCCTAGGAATCTGGATAATACGGATTTTAGAGCTGGCGATATCGTAATCCTCTACGACCAAAACCGTAAGATCGACCAGCAGGAGATTATCCGCGGGGTAATCGAAAGCCTGGATAGCGCTCAAATATGCGTCCGCATCCGGGCGGGGGTGCGCAATTCTCAGAAGTTTGCCGCTCAGACCCTTTGGGCTGTGGAGCACGACCTTTTGGAGACCTTTTTAT
>JAQVIX010000045.1 GCA_028695495.1 Candidatus Cloacimonadota bacterium
AAGAGATGAATTTGAAGATGGTTTTTAGCACGCCCAGGGTATTTGGGATATAGCGATGAATCAGCTCGCGGTGAAATTCCCCTTTACTGCGGGTGCGCGCCACAAAGATGCCATAAGTAAGGGTTTGCGCATAGAGATCGGCAAATTGCTCCAAACTCAGGTTATTGATTAGCAGTCTCTTAAAGGATTCATAGAAGCTTAGCAGCCCGCTTTTGCCCTTTAGCTCTTGTGTATCATAACCAATGGCAATGATCTCATCTCGCAGAAAACGCGTTCGTTTAGCAAGCGCCTCTGCCAAAGTTTTGGGGTCGCCAATCGCGGGGAAAGAGTAGCTGAAATAGCGGTTTAATAAAGCGCTAAACTCAGCTATCTGAGTAAGGGGCGGCACTTTGCCCAATTGCGTGGCGTTGATGGCGCTGGCAATGGAAACACACTGCACCAAAAGCCCATGCTGATACAGGCGGAACTCGTAGAAATTGGTAAGGATCAGATTTGGGAAGGCATCAAGATAGCGCTGGATTTGCTCGCTCTTTTCGATAGGCTCAAGTTGATAGCTATCGGGTTTTTTAGCTTCGATATAGCCAGTAATCTGCGCCTTGCCATCCCATACCCGAAAGTCCGGATTGCCAGCATCAGTCGCCTTAGGCAATACCGTTATATCACATTTATCAACCCCCTTTAGCTGGGCATAATCCTCCAAAAGTTCTTTCAAACAGTGATAGAAAGATTCTTCGCGGGCATCGCCGCGGTTGATAAGCTGCTGCAGCTTATTTAGGTACTTATCCAGTATTACTTTTAACAATTTAGGTCTCCTATCACGTTTTTGATATAAGATAATACAAGCTACAAATTATGCCCGATTTAGTCAATAGTTTTTTCGGGATTTAAGTGCTATATTAGGTTTTTGGGCGGGAAAGTAGGCCTAAACAAAAGAAAGCCGTTATCGGAATAAAAATTGCACAGATAAAGCGTTTAATGCAGCAGTTTTCTGAAATGGATGATAATACTATAAGGAGATATAATAGATGCGTTTTTTAAAAACACTCTCTATGCTCAGCCTCTTACTTGCCCTATGTCCTTTGCTGGCAAATGAACGCAGCTTTGAATTTGCCTCGGGCGAAAGCGGCGTGAGGCTAAGCAATAACGATGATTACGGCTTTAGCTTGGATATTTCCGTAAATAGCTATACACTTAACGAATTGCAAACAAAGGGCGGGCTTTACGAGCAAATCCTGCTGGAAGGCTTTGCGCCCAGCAATCGCATTGGTGAAGCTACACTTCCCATGCTTAGCCGCATTGTGGCTGTGCCCATCGGTGCGGCAATAAAGTTCCGAATTACAAATCAGGAAGAAATCCAGATCGCCGCCAAAGATAGCGGGCTGAGACGCCAGATTCTGCCCACACAGCCGCCTGTTTCCAAATCTGCGGATTATGCAAGCCTCGTTTTTGAAAAAGACCATAGCTTTTATGCGCGTGATGCCTTTAGCAAAAATCCACTCTTTTGGATAGAAGAGCTGGGCTATCTGCGCGGCGTGCGGCTCTTTCAATTCTATTACGAACCCCTGCGCTACAATCCCGTAAGCGGAGAGCTAAAGATAAGCACCAATACTTCAATTCGCGTGGATTTTGAGCATCCAGACCTGGCAGCTACCGAGGAACTATTGGCAAAAACCGCCTCTTACGAATTCGAAACTCTGTATTCCAAAACCATTTTTAACTGGAACCCCAATCGTGCTACTTTGGTGCGTAATCCCACCAAAATCCTCATCCTCTGCCCGCCTGCCTATAGTTCCGGCATGGCTACTTATATCAATTTCAAGCGTAAACAGGGCTACACGGTGGATTTGGTAAGCGTAGGCACAAACGGCACCCTTGCCAATAATGCTACTACCATCAAAAACTATCTGCAAAACCTCTGGAATAACGCCACGACAAATAACCCAGCCCCCACCTATTTGCTAATAGTGGGAGACCATGGCACTACCGGAAATAATATCACTTCCAATACCGGGCAAACAAACACCAGTCATATTACAGACCTCAGCTACGTGCGCCTGAATGGTACAGACTATCTGCCGGAAATGTATTACGGTCGCTTTTCGGTAAGTAGTACCACCGAGCTATCCAATATCGTAAATAAAACCTTGATGTTTGCCCAAACTTCCATGCCGGATCTCAGCTATCTGGGCAAAACGGTGATGATCGCCGGAGTGGATGCAAACTACGCAAGCACCCACGGTAATGGCGCCATCAATTACGCCACTACCCATTATATCAATAGCGCCCATGGCATTACTTCCAATAATTACCTTTACCCCGCTTCCGGCAGCAGCGCCTCCCAGATACGCGCCAATGCTGCCGAGGGACGCGCCTATATGAATTATACCGCGCATGGAGGGGCTACCTCCTGGGCAGACCCCAGCTTTACCGCCGCGCAGATGACGGCGCTTACCAATACAAATAAACCTTTTGTGGCGGTGGGAAATTGCTGTATAACGAACCAGTTTAATAATAGCTCTCCCTGCTTTGGCGAGGCAATCATCCGCGCACCCAATGCCGGTGCAGCCTATATTGGCGGTACCAATAACACCTATTGGAACGAAGACTACTACTGGGCTGTGGGCTATAAAACTCCGCAAGCTGCCGCCCACGCATACGACCCCAGCAAATTGGGCGTATTTGATGCGATGTTCCACGCTCCTACCAATACCGCAGATTGGGCTTCCACCACCGGTGAAACCGTATTTATGGGTAATATGGCGGTGCAGCAAAGCGGAAGCAGCTTCAGAAATTACTATTGGGAAATCTATTCCATCATGGGCGATCCCTCGCTAATGCCCTACTATGGTGTGCCAGCGGTAAATAATGTAAGCTTCCCCTCTGTCATTATGATGAACCAGAGTTCCATTACGGTATCTGCCGCGCCCTATACCCGCGTTGCGCTTTCTTTTGATGGCGAGCTTAGCAGCAGCGGTATTGTACCCGCCAGCGGCTCTTTGGTGCTCAGTTTTACGCCTTTTAGCAGCATTGGCACGGCAGATTTGGTCTTTAGCGCCAGTGGCAAGATTACGCGCCAGGAAAGCATCCAAATCCTGCCCGCTACCGGTGCTTATCTATCGGTGGAAGCTCTCGAATACCGGGATAATAATAACAACCTGCCGGATTACAATGAAAGCGGGACTTTGAGAGTCACCTTCAAAAATACCGGCAGCAGCACCGCTTCCAATATTACCGCCACGCTTAGCTGCAACAACCCCGGCATCAACATTACAGACGGCTCGGAAACTATTGCGAATCTGGTAGCTGGCGGCAGCGTTACCCGCAATTCCGCCTTTGCCTTCAATATCGCAGATAATGTGGTAAATGGCACAGAGGCAGATTTTACCATTACCATGAGCAGCGGCAGCAACAACTGGGAACACACTTTTAGCCTGAGCTTTAATGCGCCTGAACTAAGCTTTGCTCAGAATATCGTAATTCACGACGCCAATGCTAATAATAACGGGCGGCTGGATCCCGGTGAAAGTGTATCGCTTAGCATTACGCTGCATAATACTGGAAATGCTGCCAGTCCGGCAGGAATCGCCAGCCTTAGCTGCACAAATACTGGCATCAGCATCGGCGGCAGCCCGCTAAACTTTGCCAGCATCCCCGCCGGCGCTTCTACTTCCTTGTATTTCGATATCAGCGCCTCCAGCAGTATGAGCATTGGCGAGATTGCGCAATTGGTCTTTAACGCCAGCGCCGGAGCCTATAGCGCCAGTAAAAGCGAAGCGATAAGCGTGGGGCTAATCTTTGAAGGTTTTGAAACGGGCAATTTCAGCTCCTTCCCCTGGGTATTGGAAGGCAGCCCTGCCTGGACTATCGATAGCAACCAGCGGCATTCGGGTTCCTATTCTGCCAAAACCGGAAGTATTGGGCATAGCAGCAGCACCACCCTAAAAATAAACCGTGTGCTTACCGCTCCGGGTACTCTCAGCTTTTGGTACAAAGTAAGCTGCGAAGCGGGCTATGATAAACTTGCTTTCTATATCGATGGCACCCTGCAAGTTGGCTTTAATGGCGAAGTGGATTGGACACAAGTATTTTTCCCCCTTGCTGCCGGTAACCGGGAATTGAAATGGGTTTATCAAAAAGATTCATCTGTAAGCAGCGGTAGCGATTGCGCCTGGATTGATGATATCATCTTCCCGCCTTCCACCAATCCCAGCCCTTTTGCCGCACCGCAAAACCTTGGTGGAATTCCGGCAAACCGCAAGATTAGCCTTTCCTGGAGCGCTCCCGCTTCGGGCAACCCCACATCTTACAAGGTCTTTCGGGCAGGAAATCATATTGCCACGGTAAATAGCCTGAGTTATGAAGATAATAACCTTACTAACGGCACGGTATATACATATTATGTAACGGCGCTTTATGCCGGCGGAGAATCCGACCCCTCAAACTTCATTAACGTGGTAGCTGGGGTGCCGCTGGAATTCATCATAGGCAATGGAACTGCATCCACTTCAAGTACTTCTGGCGCTCCTATCAATATCTACTATAAAAGCCTGCATGGACAATCCATCTATACCGCACAGGAATTGAATGCGGTTGGTTTGGTGGGTCCCGCCGAGATTAGCGCTTTGGGCTTTTATATAGAAACTGCGCCGGATTATGTTCTGCCAGATTTTAGGCTGCGTATGAGGCATACTACCAGCTCAAACGTAAGCTCTTGGCAAAGTGCAGCCGGCTTGCAGATATATTATGATGCGGATTATATGCCTATCGAGGGCGGCTTTGATATGATTAGCCTGGATCCGCCTTTCGTTTGGAACGGGGTGGATAATATCCTTGTAGATACAGCCTTTGGTCTGGTGCAAAGCTGGAGCACTTCCGGCACCGTGCGCTATACGGAATCTGCCAGTGGCTACCGCTTTGTGAGAAATGATAATACGCCTCAACACCAATACTTTTCCGGCGGTTCGGTAAGCAATACCAAACCCAATATCAAGCTGCACATTATAGCGCCCCAAATAGACGGCGCCCATATCGAAGTAAATCCCGGTAGCCTGGATTTTGGCGAAATTGCAGTAGGGCAGGAAGCTACGCTGCCTTTTGTGGTGGAAAACCAGGGCAATCTTTTAATGAACTGCCGCATTACCACTCCTGCCGGTTATTCCGTGCATCCGCAACGCGATCTGGATTTTGATCCCTTAGCCAAAAATACCGTAAGCTTCCGGGTTTCCGCCAATAGCCAGCGCAATCTCATCCTGCGCTTTATCCCTACTGCTGCTACAGATTACGCTGCCACACTCGTTATTAGTAACGATTCGGAAAATGATCCCGAGCTGGAAATGCCGCTATCGGGTAGCGGCTATATCCCTGCGGAGATAGCGCTTCAGCCGGAGGAATTATCCTGCCTTTTGGGCTTGAATGCTACGGATAGCCAGAGCTTTACCATCTCCAATACCGGCGGCAGAAACCTGGAATATAGTATCCAGATTCAAGCTACTGGTATGCGTGAAGGGCTTGGCCAGGCGAAGGCTATTGATGCAAAAAGAAATGTAAATTGGCTAAGCGTAAGCCCCAGCTCCGGTAGCATTGCACCCGGCGAATCCGCCACGCTTTCAGCAAGCTTTAATAGCGCGGATTTGGAGCCGGGTATCTACACTGCGCATATCAAGGTGCTCTCCAATGCGCCTGCCCAGCCTGAAAGCCAGATACCCGTGCAATTAGAGGTTTACGACGATACCAATAATGCACCGGTTATCAATCTGCCACCACGCTTTAGCTTCTTTGCCAATGGTAGCCTGGAAATAGATTTGGCAGAATATATCAGCGATCCGGATGGCGATACCTTGAGTATAAACGTGCAAAGCCCCAATAATCCCAATATCTACCATCAGTTGCAGGGGATGCTCTTGCGCTTTACGGCGAGGGAAGATTGGGTTGGGAGCCAAAACTTTGCCATTACCGCCAGCGATGGCGAGCTTTCCAGCTTTGCCATTTTGCAAATCCGGGTATTGCCAAATCTCTCCGCTCCGGTAGTGGATATGTATCTTGTAGAAGCTGTGCCCCGCCTTGGCTGGCAGCCTGTGCCCTACGCAGAGTATTATGAGGTTTATTATGCGCCCTCTCTGGATGCAGAATACAGCCTCTTAGCTACCACTACGCAAAATTACTATGAACCCGCAGCGGGCATGGTAAAGGCATTTTTCAAAGTAAAAGCGCTATATGATATAGAAGATTGATTCCAGATGAAATGGATATAGAGGCGGCTAATCCCGCCTCTTTTCTTTTGATTAAGGGCAAAGAGCGTAAAGCAGCGCAGCCCTATGAATTAAGCCGTTCCAAGAGATACGAGCGCTTGGCTATCTTAAAGAGCCAATTGATCAATATTCCAACCAAAGCCGCGGCTATCAAAGCAATTACAAATACAAACCAGGGTAGCGCTTTGCGATATTCTACCGTCATTAGTTCCTGGCGGTTCCACATCTTGGAGGTATCGTAAGACCAGATCAGGGTTTTATTTGAACGTTTGGAGGCATTGGTGGTAATCACCTTCCAGGGGGCGTGTAGCCTGTAGGTCCAGATACCCTGTTCGCTTTGCAGCTGGCTAAAGAAGCTTTCCAGCTCGTCGTCGGATTCCTGGCTGCCCAGCGAGATGCGGCGTTTGAAGGTAATGCGGCGCCCCGGCTCTTTATTCAGGGTAATCTTGCCCCAAAAATCCGCCGAGCCTAATTGGTCATTTACATTGTTGAAGGCTTCGATATTCTTGAATTTGAAAACGATATCATAGATTACATCTTGATTTTTGCGCTGAACTTTGTAATTTACCAAACTAATACCGGGGAGATTGCCCTTGCGCAGGATTTCTTCGGGGTTTTCATATTGAGAGCGGTGAATTATGCGCAATTTCGCCCTGCCTGAACCATCCCGATTCAGCCAAAGTTCTTCGTCATAATGCACGCACCCGGCAAGCAAAAGCATTGCCAATATGCACATTACCAGCCGTTTCATCGAATATCGTTCCTTACCTATATTTATTTAATAACCTAAAAACAAATCCTGCTTCTTTTGGCAAGGAATTTCTTTTGCTGCGTTCTATTTGGAAGCTGCCTTTAGCTCAGATACCCCACCCCAAAATATTTTCACATGCTTTAGCTGCATAATTTAACAACTTGTTGCTTACATTTATCCGTTTATATTACTCTTTGTGATTGCATTTCTGCTTGACAAAAGAACTAAATCTTTCAAGATGTGTATTCACAAGATAAGTATATGGAGGTAAAGATGATAGCTTTACGTGAAGTATGGCATTGCCAGATTTGCGGAAATACCGTGGAAGCCGTTTTTGGCGGAAAAGGCGAATTAGTTTGCTGCGGTCAGCCGATGAATCTGTTAGCAGAAAACACGGTGGATGCCGCGTATGAAAAACACATCCCTGTGGTAAACGATATGGGCGACCATATTAAAGTAGAAGTGGGTTCTGTACCCCATCCCATGGAAGAGAAACATTATATTGCATTTATCGAAGTAATTACCGAGAAAAAGGTATGTCGTCATGAACTCAAGCCGGGAGACGCACCGGTAGCGGTATTCCCCGTTAAGATGAGCGACGTAATTTCGGTACGCGAATATTGTAATTTACACGGCTTGTGGAAAGCATCCATCTAAAAACTAAGGAGGTAACCGAATGTCTTTTAAAGAAACCCGCACCGCTGAAAACCTGATGAAATCCTTCGCCGGAGAATCTCAGGCACGCATGCGCTACGAATACGCCGCCAAAACGGCAAAGAAAGAAGGTTATGAACAGATTGCCAATATCTTTATGGAAACTGCACTCAACGAAAAAGAACATGCCAAAGTATTCTTCCGACACCTGCTGAAAAACGGCTTGGAAGCTGCCCCCATCAGCATTATGGCTACCTATCCGGTAGGCTGGGGAGAAGGCGAAGGCGCCACTTTGCGGAACCTGCAATATGCCGCAGAAGGCGAAAAAGAAGAATGGACCGAGCTTTACCCCATATTTGCCGAGATTGCCGAGGAAGAAGGCTACAAAGAGATTGCCGCTTCCTGGCGTTTGGTAGCAAAGGTAGAAAAAGAGCACGAGAAGCGCTTCCGTAAGCTTTATGAAAACGTAAAGAACCTCAAGGTATTCGTTAAAGACGAAAAAATGTTTTGGAAATGCTTAAATTGCGGACACATCCACGAAGGCGACACTGCACCAAAGGTTTGCCCGGTATGCGACCACCCGCAAAGCTACTTTGAAATCCATCTGGAAACTTACTAAAATAAGGGAGGAACCCATGCAAAAATATCAATGCATCGCTTGTGGCTGGATCTATGATCCGGCGGATTACGACAACGTAGCGTTTGAAGACCAACCCGAAGATTTCGTATGCCCCGAATGCGGCGTAGGAAAAGATATGTTTGAACCCTACGAATAAAGAAGAATCGCCGGGGCTGGCAGAAGCTGGCTCCGGCACTAATTTTATTCAGGAAAGAAGAATTATGACCAATACCGAGTTCAATCAGATTTTGGATTTTGCCATCGAGCGCGAAAAGGAAGCGGTAGATTTTTACTGCAACTTGCAAAAAGAAGCTAAGTTTGCCGCCCATAAAGAAATGCTGGCAGAATTGGAAGCCATGGAAATGGGACACATTGTGGTAATCGAGAGCATCCGCCAAAAGGGAATTGACTCCACCGAAATCCAACGAAGCCCAAACCTCAAAATAAGCGAATACATCACCCATGAACGCAGCGATGAAGAGCTTACATACCAAAATATCCTCATCCGCGCCATGAAACGCGAGGAAAACTCCTTCAAGCTCTATACCGAAATGAGCCTGCGCTTTGCCGATGAAGAAATCTCCAGCCTCTTTCGCCGACTGGCGGCAGATGAAGCCAAGCACAAGCTGCATTTTGAAATCCTTTACGACGAATTTATCCGCAGCGGAAATTGATTCTCGCCCTCGATAGCTCCCAAAGCGCCGGCTCCATCGCCATCCTAAATGATGGCAAATTGCTATATAGCGCTTACTTTGATATCCGCATTACCCATAGCGAAACCCTGATGCCCGCTATCGATTTCGCGTTCCAGCTATCGCGCCTGGACAAGCGGGAGCTAAAGGCAATCTATGTATGCTTGGGACCCGGCTCCTTTACCGGACTCCGTATCGGCATTGCCAGCGCCAAAGGTATCGCTTTCGCTTTGAAACTCCCCGTTTACGGCTATAACAGCCTGGAAATGCTGGCGCTTAACTGCCTGCCCACAGCAGGAAAGATACTGGTGGTAAATGACGCCAAGATGCAGGAATGCTACGCCGCACTTTATGATGAAAGGCTCGGAGAATTGCAGACGCCAGAGATGTTAAGCCCCGCCGAAATCCTGAATTGGGATATTTCCGGCGCTATCGTATCCGGCTCTGCAATGCAGCTATTTACCCCCTACCAAAAGGACTACCATTTAGATTTCGCCCCACCCTGGCAAAACATCCCCCGCGCAGAAGCGCTTTATTATCTGCAAGAGTACAAAGCCCCTCAGATTTGGCAACCCGAAACGCTGAAAGAATTGGAACCCTTTTACTTACGAGATTCCACCGCCCAGATCAAAGCGCGCCAGCGGCAGAAGCGCTAAATAAACAAGCCTGAGAATAAGTACAGCAAAAAGGGCACGTAGATAAGGGAGATGAGTAGCGAAATGCTTACCATGGTGGCGGCAAACTCCCTATCCATATTCTCCAAATCTGCAAAGATCAGGGTATTGAAACCAATGGGCAAAGCTCCGCAAACCACCACGGTTGCCTTATCATAACCGCTTAATCCCAACGCCAGTGCCCCCAGATAGGCGATCCCCAGCCCCAGCCCCATCCGGATAAACACCGCCAATAACGCCTTGGAGAGATTAGCCAGTTTTAGCTCAAAATACAAGCCCAGCGCTACCATTACCAAAGGCACGGTAGGCGCACCGATTAGCTCCAGAAAGTCCAGCCCCACTCTCGGTATCCTAAGGCTAAATACCTTGATAACAAAGGCGATTACCATTGCCCAAAGCGGCATCATCCTAAGGAACTTCTTCCACTCTATCTTATCCTTTTTCTCGCTCTTTCCATATTTGATGGCATTGTAATAGGAAAAAGTAAAGATCATAAAGGAATTACCCAAATCAAAGAGCGATGCCCGTGCCAAGCCCTCATCCCCAAAAGCAGCTTTGAAAAAGGGCAGGGCAAAAGCGGAATTCATAATCATGGTGCCCACCAAAAAGCTGCCAAACATAGGTTCCGGCAGCTTGAGCACCGGTTTGAGAGATAGCGAAATGAAATACATCGCCATTACAATGCCCATGGCAAAGATGGGGATAATCAGCATGCTGGCATACATTTCCACCTTGTAAATTGCCAAAATAGCAAAGGCGGGAATGCTTACAGTTAGCACAAATCTTAAAAGGATAGGGGCATCCTCTTTCTTTAGCAGCTTCAATTTCTTGGCGCCCAAACCCACTATGAACGCCAAAAGGAGGGGAACGATTTTCAATACGAATTCTGTCATTAAGCTCCTATTCGATGCGGAAATTGCGATACAATATCTGTAATTTATCTTCCACTATGCGGTTATGATTCTTATCTATTTCTTTTATTACATTGGGGAATAGCGCATATTCCGGATATACGCTCAAGGCTTCCCTTAGCTGCCACTTGTGCCGATATTCCTTACCGTCAAAATCTTTTAGTATTGCCAGCTCTTTTTTGCTAAAAGCACGGTGCATATTGCTGGCTTTCAGCTTTGCTACATCCACCTTCATCTTATGCACTTCCGTAAGTGCGATAATCGCCAATATCTCTTCTTTGCTTAGCTTTTCCTGATCGATAAGCTCCTGATATACCGCATCTTCGGTTTTAAAGCTGCGTCCATTTACTGTGGATAAGGCGTCTATATCGTAGCCTTCCTCCTGAATCTTGCTAATGGTGCGCTGGTCAAAGATATAGCTGGTCTCTTTTTGCACCTGAAGTTCAAATACATTCTGCGTAATAAATAGCGCCACATAAGAGAGCAGAAACGCCAGCACCGGCGCTAAAATCCATGCCAGAGAAATCTTTGCCAATATATTGTAGCGCAGGTTTTTGCCCCCAGTTGCCAACCCGATGCCTACCACCGCACCCACGATGATCTGCGTAGCAGAAACCGGCACCAGCGGGATGGTAGGCAAATGAAACTTTAAAAGCAGGTTATACAAGCTTTTAGAAGCAAAAAGAAAGAGCACAATTGCCTGTGCTAAAAGCGCCACCAGGGCGGTAAGGGGCGAAAGCTGAAAGATATCCTTGCCCACGGTGCGCATCACCTTGTGGGAATAGGTGTAAATGCCTACTACAATGGAGAGTGCGCCCACCAGATACAGTTGCTGAATGCCGGTAATGCGAAAGAGATTGCCCACCGCGATGTCTTTGAAGGGTGAAACCGGCACAAATACGCCCACCACGGTAGCGATGTTATTTGCCCCCAAAGAGTAAGCCCCAAAAGCGCCGGCTAATACCATGCCGTAACGAATCATCAGGTCTTGCTCCAAAAGATGCCGTTTAGAACGGTTGTTCCAGGGCTTTACCATAAAGAAAAGCAACGCCGAGATGGCGGCGGATACCACGAAGGCAATTACCCAGGAGCTGGCAATGGTAATAAGCGAACGAAAGTCCGTAAGCCTGCCGGAAAAGAAGTTCCAGCCCACGATAGCGCCCACAATGGTTTGCGAAGTGGAGATGGGAATGCCCAGGCGCACGATGAGGGTAATGGTAAGTGCGGCTGCCAAAGCCACGGTAAAGGCACCGCCAATGGCATCTACCGAACCCAGCTTTCCCAGGGTTTGAGTAGGACCGCTCCCTTCCAAAAGCGCACCCAAGGTAATAAAGATGGAGGCAATCAGCGCCGCATTTTTAAACTTTAACATGCGGGTTTCCACCGCTGCACCAAATACGTTGCCCGTGGTATTGGCGCCCAAAGACCAGCCCATATACAGCCCGCTAAGAAGATAGATAAAGATCATCGGGATTTACAATTGCCTTTTGATGGTGAAAATTGCCAGGCGGTCGCAGGTATCTTGTGCGGCATCGCTTATCTTTTCGATATGGATGGCAAAATAGCGTAATTGGCTCTTCATGGCGAGGTCGATATCCAGCGCAAAGATCTGGCGGCGCAGCTTTTCGCCCATTAGATCCGCTTCCCGCTCAAAGAAGTAAACCTTATGAATGTAGTTATTTACCGCCGAGAGATCGCGAAAGAAAGAACGCACGGCAAATACGAGCTGCTCCACCGCCGCAACGCTTGCCTGAGTAGTTTGCAGCCACAGGTCGTGCAATTCAGCGGGTATCTGCGGCGTTTCGATGGAAAATTGCAAGAGCGAATCCTTGATGTTATCGATCACATCATCCGTATTTTCCAAAAGCGCCAGAACGTCACCGCGGTTTTCCGGAATCAGGGTGCGTTCATACAAAAAGCGTTCGATACTTACGCGCAGGTCGTCTGCCCGGTGTTCATATTCACGAATGGCAGCGAGCCGCTCTTCAAATTGCTGCATTCTGCCTGCCAGGTAGTCCTGAATTGCCAGTTGAAATGCCGTGGCGGAATCGCTCACCACATCCAAAAAGGTATCTATCTGAGCTTCAATAAAGCGGGTAGTCTTTAGTAATAGCGCCATTTTGTTGTACCTTAATCCTCTAATACTTTATTCCAATAATATTAAAGCGCTTTATTTTGTCAAGAAGGGCGTGCATTTTGCATTTCAAGAAACCCATATTAGTGATACCAAAATGCCGTATTTACCCATATCTCAAATGCAACACTCCGAGCGGAAAGGCTGTCCAGTAATACGCATACAACACAACAACAAGAAATGTCCACACCTAAATGTAAGGAGTTCAAGGCCTTGAACCCGCCGAAATTTACACGCAACTGGTAATCATTATAGCGACAAGATGTCGCTTTTACAATCAAACGGCAAGATGCCGTTTCCACGATAAAAAATCCGCTCAATCCGTGTAACCATTGGGCAGACACATTGGTTTGCCCCTACAATTCCAGTACCTGTGCAGCGCCTGCCACCTGCAAAGCGCAGCGAAGCCTGTCGTCTGTCTCCCTCACAATGCCCTCGCCTCTCCCCCTAAAATGCGGGTTGAGGCGATGGCATTGCGAGGGAGAGAAACGGGCAAGGGAAATTGATGAATAACTGGGGCTTTACCACTCAAAGGCACAAAAAAGGCTGAAAGTCTCCTTTCTAAGGGATACCTTCAGCCTATATTTGCCTTATTCAAAGGAGGCTTCGAGGCTTTTATCCGGATACACATCCACGTAGCGCTTGCCGTTTTCCAGATGGAAATGCAGCCTCAGGGTTTCGTAAGGCAAAAAGTCCTTAGCTATTTCCGGCCATTCGATAACGGTAATGCCAGATTCCAGCATATCCAAAAGCCCCAAATCCAGCAGCTCATCCTCGCTTTTCAGCCGGTACAAATCCAGGTGATACAGCGGGAAGCGCCCGCAATGGTACTCTTTGAAGATTACAAAAGAGGGGCTATCCATCTCATCCGGAACGCCCAAAAAGCCGCCTAAAGCTTTTACAAAGAAGGTTTTGCCAGTGCCCAGCTCACCTTGCAGGGTAATTACCGAACCGGGACCCACCAGTGGTGCCACATAGTGCGCCAAATCCAGGGTATCTTTTTCACTATTTAATTCAATGCGTTTCATTTATCTTACTCCTTATTTTGTCTGCTAAGCAAGAAGTCCCAATCGTCTTCAAAAGCCGCTATAATCTCGGATTTCAAACTCAATCGGGACTTATTTGCTCTGCACAGTCCTATCTATATAATAGGTAATATCTGGAAATTGGCAAATGCTTTTGTAGTATCTTGCAGTAGGGATAAGGGACGCTAAAAGGCTTTGCGCAGATATAAACTGATATTGGCGTGCCCGGGGATTTCGTCTTCTTTCAGGCTGCGCTGCAGGCGGTCAAGCATTTTGCTGCGGTTTTGCAGCGTTTTAGCGGGGATTTCGATCTCAAAGAGCGAGCTGGCGAGTTCGATGCCCTCGCTATCCCATACCTGCGCCAAAAGCTTGATTTTATGCGCTTTAGTATCTTTATTTTCTATGCGGTAGGCTAATTCGATATATTGGCTGCCCCAGGAATCGAAGCTGAGATTGCTAATCTCAATCTGGCTGGCAAGCGCCCGGTTTTGCCGGTGGTGCATAATAAGCCCCAGCGCCATGCCCAGGATTACCAGCATTATTACGCTGCCCTTTAGCTTGTAGCGCTTTGGCCATTCCATGCGGTCAAACTTTCTCATTTTAGCTACCCTAAAACCAGAATTGCCAGGCGCCAAAAAAGCGGTGATCCCACTCATCCTGATACTTGCTTTGCTGCCCGATAAGCAGCTGATGATGGGCAAAGATGGGGATTTTGAGCGCATTTGCCAGGCTGTAAATATGGTTTTTATCGCCGGCAAACCACTTTACTTCGGCACTACTGATCTGTCCGGCAAAGACGTCATGGTAATTTATATGCCAATCCGCACCTTCAGAACCCTGATAGCTGTAGCCGGCTTTTAGCACCCAGTCTATATAAGAGCCTGCTTTTAACTGGTTTTCAAAGCTGATATTCAGCAGATTGGCACCTTCGGGATAGCCTAAAAGCCTGCCATCGTGGCTATAGGTGGTATGCGCCATAAAGTGCCCGTAAGTATAAGGGCGGATGGCGGTTATCTCCAAGCCGGCAGAACCCAGCGTATGCTCATAGTTCCAGCCGCCTTGCAGCGCATATTTATTGCCCCACCAGTTTGTAAAGATTTTGCCATAGCTAAATTCATCGATAGCAAGCTGACCGTAGAAGCGGAATCCGGGTTTTGGGCGGTGCATAAAGCCCGTGAAAATCAATACGTTATCCCTATCCCACTGGTTATGCTCCACGGCGCGCCAAAAGCTATTGGGGAGTAAGTAATTGATATCTATACTGCGATTGCCATAAACCACACTTTCGCCGGCATAAAGCTCCCAGATCTGGCTGGGGCGATAGTTTAATAGATGCACTGCGATGTATTTATCCGGACAATGGCGGTCATTTAAGATGGGATTATCAAATGCCTTGTAGGTGCTATCCGCCATGAGCGAGCCATGCAAAAAGCTGAGGCAAAAATCTCCCACCTTGCCTTCCGCCAAGATGTAGCCGTAGTCATTTACACGGTCGTTTAAGATGATGCTGCCGCTTATTGAGGGGGCTATCTGGAATCTGCCGCGACCCAAAGCCAAAGTATAGGCATCGCTGCCGTAGGAAAGGCTGCCCGAAAGGTTATCCAACTGAATGCGGCTAAGGGAGCGCTTGAAATAACCATCGATTAGCTCATCCGTCTCTGCCGCATCCAAATCGCCAAAATAGGCGCCGTTATACCAGCGGCTTTTTAGCTTTAGCCGCTCTCCCTGGCGCGCGTAAAAGTTCCATCCCTTATACCAAAAGCCATAATCCGTATCGCTTTGCGCCTTATATTCATAGCCGGCAAGCACGTTCACTACTGCCTTAAAGCGAGAGGGGCTATCCTGATAGCTTACCAAATGCCGCTCGATATCGCCAAAGGACAGGGCTTCGCAGAAGTGTTCTTTGAATACCTGATAGTTCCTAAAGGGATGCCCCAAACCCTCTGGCAAGGGGGTATCCGGCTCCGCTTCGTATTCCGGATTTGCAGATAGCAGGCTGGATTCATATACAGAGCGCACCTCCGGCACGAAGGCAGAACCCGGAATCAAGCCCCATAGCGCCGGCACCAATCCCCATAGCAATATAACGAGGTAAAGGCTGCTATTTCTTATGTTTGGCTGGTACATCGGATTCTTTGATGAAGATGCGAAAGGGGTCTTCGCAGGGCTTTTCCAAAGCGGGTGTTTCGGGTTCCGCTTCAGGCTCCGGCGCTGGCTCTGGTTCCGGTGCTATAACTGGCTCTGGCTCTGGTTCAGCTTCGGGTGTAAAGCTAGGCTCCTCTGCCCAAAATGTCGGTTCTGGTTCTGGCTCCGGCTCCGAAATCTCTGGCGTATGAAGTTCCTCATCCAAAGGCGGGAAGGCCTGCGTATCGGCAAAAGAGCTTTCCATATCTTCTGCTGCGGCAGCTTCCTGCAAGATGGCATCCAAAAAGGAATTATCTTCAGCGCTGAAGCTTTCGGCCAGTTCATATTCGGCAGGGCTTTCAGGCAGTTCCGGACTTTCTTCCTCAAAGGGCGTTTCCGGTTCCTGCTCTGTGCTATAGTCCGTCTCCGGCTCCTCATACTGCGGCTGATCCGCTATCCCTTTCACCTCGGCAAGGCTAATCTTTAGCTCCTGCGCTATCTCCTTGTGGCTCCAGCCATCTGCCAAAAGACGCCCTACCATGCGTTGCAACGCTTTTGCCTCAAAGGCAGATTGCCCCGAAGTGCGCCGCTGTTTTTTAAGCCCAAAGAGCAGAATGTAGATGATTACCAGCGCACACACAAAGATGATGATGGTAAGCATAAAATGCCGGCTCGCCAAATCAGTAATAATATCCGGAATCGAGATTTTCTCGTAGCGCATGGGCGGCAGGCTTTTCATGGTAACCAAAGAGTCTATGCGATACAGTGAATCCAATTCCTCTTCCACGGCAAGCTCGATAAAGCGAGATTCTTCTCCCGGCTGCGGCGGAAGCTGGGGTTTGCCGGCAAACTCCTGACGTTTGGGCATTTCCGGGCTGGGGATTTCCCTTCTTTTGGGGGCTTCCGGCGCTGGGGGGTCTGGCGCCTGAGTTTGCGTAGTAGCAGGCGGACTTGTTGCTTTCTTGGCTTTGCTTTTGCCGTCTCTCAGCTCCAGCATTGTACCCCAGTTTTCCAAAATCTCTTCGTTGTTTGGATAATCGTCGTATAATGCGCCATAAATCTGGTCTGCCTTGTCGTACAAGGCCCTATCGGTATAAAACTTTGCCAAAGAGAGGCGCTCGGCGCGGCTGCTCACCGGTTTGAAAAAGTCTATCACGATTTGCTTTGTATCGTCATAGCGCATATTTTCGTATTTCAGCCCGGCAATGGTGCTAAGCAATACACCGGTTTTCGTAATCTTAATATCCTGAATAAGCTTGCTATTTACCTTGCGGGTTGTATCTTTGCCATCAAAACCCGCAATATCAATCTGGATGCCGTTGCCCTTTTGCGCAACCGTTACATCGGCATTTTGATTCAAATCCAGCACAAAGCGGCAAGCAACGCCATCAAAATCCTGGGCACGAATACCCGTGATGCTGGTGGATAGCAAAAGATTTGCTCCCACGAGGAGCATTAGCAAAGCAATGGTTACTTTTTTCATGACAACTCCCTGCTAATAAAAGTTCTATATTGCCAGGCGGTTTTCATCCTCATTGATTAGAGCCATGGCGTCCAGCGCAATTTGCAGCTCTTCATTGGTAGGGATCACCAAAATACTTACCGGCGAATAAGGTTGCGAGATTACTCCCTTTCCCCCTCCCACCTGTTTATTTAGTTCCCGATTGATATGGATACCAATGTTTTCCAGCCGGTTGCAGATTCGCTCTCTCATCTTCACAGCGTTTTCGCCAATCCCGCCGGTAAAAACGATGGCATCCACTTTTACCAGATTTGCCACGTATGCGCCAATGTATCTGCGCATGCGATAGGCATAAGTATCCAGGGTTTCCTGCGCCTGCTCGTTGCCCGCTTCTGCTGCGGCTTCAATGTCTCTGAGATCGCTGGAAATGCCGGAAAGCCCCAAGAGTCCGCTTTTCTTGTTTAGAATAGTATTGAGGTCTTGCACGCTATAGCCGCGCTCTACCAAATAAAAGAGGATGGAGGGATCGAGGTCTCCGCTGCGGGTGCCCATCATTAGCCCTTCCAGAGGGGTAAAGCCCATGGAGGTATCTACGGAATTGCCGCCCTGAATGGCGGTAATGGAAGCGCCATTGCCCAAGTGGCAGGTAATGAGATTCGTGTTGCATTTACTGCGCTTGAGCATTTCCAAAGCGATGCCGGCTACATAGCGATGGCTGGTGCCATGGAAGCCGTAGCGGCGGATGCGGTATTTATCGTAAAACTCGCGCGGGATGCCATACAGATAGGCACTGGGAGACAAGGTTTGGTGAAACGAGGTATCAAATACAGCCACCTGCGGGATGCGTTCAAATACGCGGTAGCATTCCAGGATGCCCGCCAGATTTGCCGGATTGTGCAGCGGCGCCAGCTCGATATTTACCTCGATGGCTTTGATTACGTCTTCATCGATGATTACGGATTTGGCGTATTGCTCGCCGCCATGAACCACACGGTGTCCAATCCCCCCAATCTCGCTTAAATCTTTCAGAATGCCTTTTTCGGGATGCAGCAGTGCGCTTATCATCAGTTCAAACGCTACACGGTGATTTGGTATCTCGCTATTGATTTCCAGATAGCATTCATTTGCGCCCTGCTTTAGCCGGGCATTATCCAAGCCAATACGCTCTATCAAGCCTTTGCCCAAGCTCGTTTGGGCAGGCATTTCATACACCTCGTACTTGAGAGAGCTACTCCCACAATTGATCACAAGAATCTTCATTATCATTTCCTTTGCGCATTTTTATATACAAACAGTAATACACCTTTGGGGAATGAGATTTTGCTTTTTCATTCATGGGGACATTATTCTAAGCTGGCAAAAGCTGGCAAGGTTTTTTTGCCATAATGCAAAAAACGGGCACCGAAGTGCCCGTTTTTTAAGGACTGTTTTTAGACGTTATGCTAATATTTGTTGGGTGCTATTCTGCAGCAGGGGCTTCAATTTCCGGTTCTACAATAAGAGTATCGGGTTCCACAATATCTTCTGCGGGTGCGATATCTTCAGCGTCAACCTCTTCGGCTTTCGGCTTGCAGGCGGTCATTGCAACCATGCTGAGCAGCATCATAGCGATTAAAGCGAGTAAGATTACTTTTTTCATTGATTCCTCCATAAGCAATTCCCATACGGGGAGAACTTAGGTTTTTTTGTTATTTTTTTTGGATTCTCGGCAAAATATCTGCCTTTGGCTTTTGAACAAAGCCCTGTGGATTTAGTGGCACCGAAGCACCTTAAATCCTTCACACAGTCCTTAGGCACTGCTATAAACTTAAATATATGGTGCCATAATATAAAATACGCTTATCTTGGCAAGTTATTTTTTTACAAAGCAAAATCCAAACCCAGATGAATGGCGCCTAAGCCTATGCTGCTAAATCTTTTATCCCTATATGGAAGCCCATAGCCGATGCTCAATATACCCAAACGCGTTTGAAAGCTAATACCCCCGCCCAGAGCAAATAAATCTGCCTTATAGCTATCCTCTTTTTGCAGTAAAATGCCTTGATCGTAAAACAGATATCCCCAAAAACGGGGCTGAAATGCGTAGCGCAATTCGGCGTTTAGCCAGCCCAGCCGCCAGCTTGAATATTCATCTTCACGGTAGCCTCTGAGGCTATTGAAACCGCCCAGATGGTAAAGCTCATATTCCGCTTCGGGGGCATGGGTATAGCCCTTTAATACTGCGCGCAGATGTGAGCCTAATTTGCCTTTAAGTGGCTGATAATGCTGATAAACCGCTTCCAAACTGCTATTATCCTTATCCTTCCGAAGCTGGTATTGATAGCTAAAGCCACCAGCACTGCCTTTGGGTAAAGCCTCAAGCTCCCGCACATTTTGAAAACTCCAAAACGCACTGAAAGCCCAGTAATCCTCTTTGATAATGGCAGAGCTTTGCGCCCCAGGCCACACGCTATTTTGCGTTAAACCCAGACCCAG
>JAQVIX010000046.1 GCA_028695495.1 Candidatus Cloacimonadota bacterium
GGGGGGCAAAGCCATCATCAGTGCACATATTCAAGCGAATGACCGCATTTGGGCGGCTCAAAGCGGCTGGGAAAATTGGTTTCTTATTCGGCTAAATGGCAAAAGCAGCGTGGAAGCAGCCATCGCTATATTTAAGCAAAACCGCTATATTGAAGAAGCCACACCGGAATACATTGTACATACTACAAATACGATTCCTAACGACACGCATTACACCAAAAACTGGGGACACAACAACACCGGACAATTGCCTCATTTCAGCACAGGCTTGGGAGTAGGCACGCCTGGTTTTGATAGTCGCGCCCAATTAGCCTGGAGCAAACGGCAGGGTTTTGGCGACCCCAATATCATCATCGCTATCATTGATAAGGGTGTGGATACAGCACATGAAGATTTGCGCCTAGTAGCGGGATATGACTTTGGAGATAACGACGATAACCCCATGGAAGACTCCGCTAATGCCGGACACGGTACCGCTTGCGCAGGCATAGCAGCCGCAAAGGCAAATAACGGCATCGGCGTGGCAGGCATCGCGGGCGGCTGTAGCGTAATGCCGCTGAAGGTAGCAAATAGCGCCGGCGTAATGTATCTCACTGCTGTAGATAACGCCATCCTTCATGCGGCGCAGAACGGTGCGCATGTAATAAGCATGAGCTTTGGGATCGATATAACCCCAAACCAAAGCCAAGCCACCGAAGCAGCGCTATTTTATGCTTATCATATAGCGCGTTTGCCCATTTTTGCTGCCACGGGAAACGATGACGATGACTTCATTTATTACCCGGCAAATTCCCAGTATGTAATCTCTGTGGGTGCAGCCAGCCCCACCGGACAGCGCAAAAGCCCTACATCTTCGGATGGTCAAACTTGGTGGGGTTCAAATTACGGGGTGAACACTCAGGACGCCCGCAATGCAGTGAACCTGATGGGACCGACCATCCTGCCCACCACAGACATCACCGGAGCGGGGGGCTTTGAACCTGGCAATTACGATCTGAATTTCAATGGCACTTCCTGCGCTACACCCTACGTCGCTGGTGTAGCGGCTCTCTTACTTTCCAGATATCCCAGTTTGCCGCGAAACTATGTGCAATCCATACTTGAAGAATCTGCCACAGATATGACCCTTGATGGCGGTACGGGTTGGGATCGCTACACCGGATACGGATTGGTAAATGCCAATAATATGTTTGCCGTGGCAGAGACCGTTATTCCCAGCGTTTCTATCACTGCGCCGGCGAATAACTCCACTTTTGAGATCGGGCAGACTATCAATGTATCTGCATCTGCTTCCGGCACCGAAGAAGGCGGTAATGTCGTTTCCGTAGCCTTCTATCTGGATGATGTGCTGCAATATACAGCTACCAGCAGCCCTTATACCTGGAGCTGGCATACAGGTATGGCAAGTGTAGGCATCCACACCATCAAGGCGCTTGCCAAAGATAGTTACAATATTGCCAATGATACTTGGATTACGGTAAATCTGATATTCCCTGCCGATGAAGGCTTTGAAACGGGTAATTTCAGCGCGTACCCATGGGTAAATGACTCAGGTGCACCCTGGACAGTGCAGAGTAGCGAAAAATATAGCGGAACTTACGCCGCCAAATCCGGTGCTATTACCCTCGGCGTAACCTCACTTAGCCTTACGCTAAATATATCACAGCCGGGAGATATCAGTTTCTTTTACAAAACTTCTGCACATTCAGTGTGGGGATTTTTCTCGTTTTATATCGACGATGAGCAAAAACTTATGTGGCCTGGTTCAAGAGACTGGACTCAGGCAAGCTACCCCGTCACTGCAGGCACCCATACTTTTAAGTGGACATTTATGAGGTCTGGTCTCCAGGGGGCAGGCAGCAATTGCGCCTGGCTGGATCATATCGTATTCCCCGATATTGTGCGTAGAGACCTCGCCATTACCAGCGTAAGCTACCCCAATCAGATAATCCATGAGGGGCAGACTGCCGTGCTTTCTGCTACAGTGAAAAACCTCGGAACTATTACCCAAAGCGGCATCCCCGTCACTTTCACGGTAAATGATGCGAATAACACTGTGCTAAGCGCCACTACCGGCACTTTGCTACAAGGGCAAAGCCAAACCCTTACCGTGAACTACACTGCTATCGCCGGACGTCACAGCTTTAGCGCCAGCCTGCCGGCAGATGAAAACCTTTCAAACAACTCTGCCTCTACCCAAGGCGTAGTAGCCGCTATCGGCCATTTGGCAGAGGGTTTTGAAGTAGCGCCTGATGGCTGGAGCTGGAGTGGCGAGTGGAGACGCACTACAGCCGGTTGGCTACCACCTTATGAAGGAAATACCGGACTATACGCTTGGGGCAATAACTTTTCCGGCGCCAGGCTTACCACTCCCAAGCCGATAATCGGCAATTCCGATGAACTAAGTTTCTATGCCGCATTTGGCAACCAGGGTTCGGGAACTTCCACGCTCGCGGTGGATTACTCTGCGGATGGGGTGAACTGGACGAATATCAAGCCCGCCTTTTCACCCGCTTTACAAAACACGCTCTACACTGTGGACCTCTCCCCCATTCCCGCCGGAAACTACTATCTATCCTTCGTGGCATCAGGCTCTTATAGCGGAACCCATTACACCCTGCTGGTGGTGGATCACGTGATCGGACCTGAGCTGGCTCCGATAGTGTATAATCCAATCTTGGAAGTATTTCCCGAAACTCAGGATTTTGGCAGTAGAGTAATAGGCTCTATAAGCGAGCAAAGCTTTGAGATCAGAAATGGCGGAGATGGTGAGCTTACAATCGTTTCCGTAGAATTGCAAAGCGAGGATGATTGCTTTAGCCTGATTGATACAAATAGTTATCCCGTAGCGATAAATGATGCCAGCCCGGATAATCCCCATGTTTTAGTGAGCTTTAGTCCCACTGTGGTAGGGAATTTCAGTGCTACTTTGGTAGTGAATGCCGATCTGGGCGAAGGGAACATTTCTACGGTAAATGTGCCCATCACCGGTGAAGGATTTGATACAGCAATTAGCAGTTTCCCCTGGACGGAGGATTTTGAAGGTACTTTCCCCCCTACCGATTGGACCCGCCTGACCGGTCTGTATCCAACCGATATCCCGACTACAACCGCAGCTGGTTGGACATATAGCAATTTTGCCAATGTGACTACCCCACCGAATAGGTCGGCAAGTTTGTTTATTTATGGTACTTCGGCAAAATATTGGTTGGTAACACCTCCGATTGCTATTCCTGCTTCCGGCTATGAGCTCAGATTTGATCTAGCTCTTACTACCTATAGCGGAAGCAATCCGGTGGATCCCGCGCAACAACTGGATGACAGATTCATTGTACTCATCAGCGATAACGCGAATATGGAAAACGCTACCGTGCTGCGTGAATGGAACAACAGTGGTTCTGAATATGTATATAATGAAATTGCCACTTTAGGGCAAAATATCAACATCGATCTCAGCGCCTATACCGGCACAAAGTATATCGCATTTTATGGCGAATCTACTGTAATCGGTGGTAGTAATATCGTATATGTAGATAACGTAACAGTGCGCGAGATTCCTCAAGCCGGCTTTCTTACCGTTAGCCCCAGCCCGGTTAATTTTGGTGAATTTTATGTGGGAGTAGGTGTTCAGAAACAAATCTCCCTCACCAACACTGGCGTAGCAGATCTTGAAATAAACAGCATCACTTTGAGCGATGAGGTTAATTTCTCTTTGAGTAACCTACCTGCACTGCCTTTAACAATTGCACCCGGTGCTCCTGCCACGGTTTTTACAGCTACTTTTACGCCTATTTTTGAAGGAGCTATCAATGGCAGCGTCATTTTTGGTGATGGTCAAGGAACCGAAGTAGATTTGAATGGAACAGGTGTGGTACCGGCAGTTGGCGAAATCTGCGAAACCGCTTATGAAATCACCCTTCCCCTGGTGGGCTACCAAGAAAACACTGCAGCGCTTAATAACGACTACACTGCAGCCATGTTTACTGGTTTAACAAGTGAATCCTACCACGGTGGCAAAGACTGGGTAGGCGTGGTGCATGTGCCCCAAACCGGTGTATTGAATATTACCGTAAATGATCAAACTGGTTATAGCAGTCAATGGATGGGAGTCTTTTTAGTAAATACTATTCCCAGCCTGGCAAACCCTGCACCAGTATTAGCACAAGCTTATGGCAGTACTGCACCACATAACATTACGGGTCATAACGTAACTGCCGGTGATTACTATATCATCATCGATAACTGGCCTTCACCTGAATTCTGCTACTTCGTTCTCGATGTAAGCTTTACGGCAGCTCAGGCACCCGAAGCCACTACGGTGGTATCTCCTATAGATGGTGCCACTTTAGTAAGGACAACGCCTACCTTAAGCTGGAATGCTGCATTATTTGCCACCGGCTACAAGTTAAGCCTATGGTCAGAGAATCCGCCTGAAAACATCCTTACCAATGAGTTGGTCGATGGATTGAGCTACACCCTTACCCAACCCTTGGCGAACGACAGAGAGTATAAATGGAGGGTGGTGCCTTACAATGAAATCAGTGATGCTACCGGCTGCCCTGACTGGAGCTTTACAACTGTACCCGCTGGCATCGTTGCCATTGGTGACGGAACTGCCACTGGCACCTACCTGCCCGTAAATACGATATGGAATTACAGTTACAGCCAAACCATTTACTTGCAAGGCGAAATCAATACGCTGGGTCAGCGTATTGAAAAGCTCTGTTATTACTGGAATGCAGCAGCTGCAGGTACAAATAACGATTCCTGGACCATTTATATGGGACACACGAATAATGATACATTTGCCTCTACCAACGATTGGGTGCCTTTCGCTGAGCTTACGGAAGTATTTGGCGGCACAGTAGATTTCCCGACTCAGGCAGGATGGATGGAAATCGTGCTTGACGCACCATTCGAGTATAACAATAGTCAAAACCTGTTGATTGCCATTTTGGAAGACAGCCCCAGTTATACCTTTGGCGGTTCTTTCCTCAATACTGTAGCTGCAGGGCGTAGTTTGCGCGCATATAGTGACACTGCGGTACCTAATCCTAGTAATCCTACTGGCGCCTCATATAATGCCTTAGAGGGGCATTACCCCAATATTAAGATGTACTTTGGCGATGTGCCATCAACACCCGTACTGAGCGTAACGCCAGATACCTGGGAATTCCCCCTTACAGTTATCAATATGGAGTCAACCAAAGAGTTCACCATCCGTAATATTGGTTTTGGCACTTTGAGTGTAAATAGCATTACGATTACAGATGACACCTACTTTACGCTGGAAAACGATCCTACTCCGATCGGTCTGGAAGCCGGTGTAGGTACTACTTTCACCCTAAAATACCAGCCAACAGCGGTAGGAGATCATTCCACAGAAATAATTGTTAGCAGTGACTTCGGCGATTTCACTGTAAATATTACTGCAAGCTGCTTCGATCCCACTATACCTTTACCCTGGGAAATGGATTTCACCGGAGTAACTGCCGGTACTATGCCCCAAGATTGGGTGAGAACTCACACAAACTGGAGCGTGCAGAATGGCAATAACGCCGGTGAATCTGCTCCCGAACTTACACTTATCTTTAGTCCGAGTGCTACCGGCCAAGTAAGAGCGATTACGCCACCGCTTTTCGGTGATAATGCGGGTGGTTACGAATTGAGCTTTAAGCACTATGTAAACCACTATACTACACCTTACACTCTTAAGGTGGAGTATTCCCTGGATTTAGTCACCTGGAATACTTTGTGGTCATTGGCGCCTACTGCTTCTGTTCCCGCTACTACCGTTAGTGTAGAGTTGCCCTCCAGCATTATTGATAATACATTCTTCCTGGCTTGGACTTTTGACGGTAATACCTATAATATCAATTACTGGCATGTAGATGATATTAGTATTACAGAATTGCAGGCTGCACCACCCGCTCTTCCCATCCTGGTAAGCCCGATAAACGGAGCAACCATGATGCCAATAGACGGCTTCAATCTTACCTGGGAACCGGACCTGGTTAATGGCGGTGTGCCTACAAGTTACTCCGTATATCTTGCAGATAACGAAGATGAAGTATTCGATCAATACTTATTCGAAATCGATGACGCCAGTATTACCGTCTTCGACCCGGTGATAGATGGCGAAATTGAATTTAACTATGAAGATCGCTGGTATTGGACAGTAACTGCGACAAATGCTCAAGGCGAGTGTGACATTGACGGGATAGAAATATACAGGTTTGATATCCAGCCTGATCTCACCATTCGCAACTTCCCCTGGACGGATAGCTTCGAGACTTACGACGATTTCGCGCTCGATTTCATTCCTTGGAGCCAGTATGATGGCGATGGAATGACCACTTGGGGTGTTGAAAACTTTGACTTCCCTAACCAATATTATGTGGGAAGTTATATCATCTTCAATCCCAGTGCCACTACACCCGCTGCTGGAGACGCTTGGGCTGCACATAGCGGAAATAAGTTTGCTGCCGCTTTCAACGCTAATGTTGATGCCAATGATGACTGGCTGATCACCCCGCCCATCGAAGCTCCGGCTTCCTTAAACTTCAGCTTCTGGGCTCGTTCTCTTACTACCCAATACGGTTTGGAACGTTTCAATGTATTGGTATCCACTACCGATAATGATCCCGCTTCTTTCACCAAGCTCAATGAAGGCGACTACATTGAAGCACCGGTAGCCTGGACGAGATATGAATACCGTCTGAATTACCCCGGTGAAACTATCTATGTGGCTATTCAATGCGTATCTGATGCCGCCTTTGCCTTCTTTGTGGATGATGTGGTGGTAGATTTGATGCCGCCCGAACCAGTTTTCACTTTAACACCTACAGAAGTTGATTTTGGTATAACACATCGTATGATGCCCACTCAAACCAAGACCATCAACCTCGGTAATTCAGGTAGCGGAACTATTAGTATTGATGCAAACGATATCTGGTTGGAAGGTGATGTAAGTGATTTCGTTCTGGTTACTGAAAACTTGCCCGTAACACTTGGCGGAAATACCTATTCTTTCACCATCCAATTCTTGCCGCAAACAGTTGGTCAAAAATCTGCTACTATTAAAATCCAGGATAACCTTACGCGTGAGATTCACTCAGTTGCACTCAGCGGTGAGTGCGTTGAGGAACCCATTGCCAGCGTAATCCTCTTGGATGGTGTGTTGCAAGGTACTGATGCTGCTAAGCTCACATGGGCAAGTGTATATGGTGATCCCAACCAAGCTGGTTATGTGCATTGGGACGACTCCATTCATCGAGGTTCGGTAGGTGCAGGTACAAACTCATACCATGTTGCCGTTAAGTTTGGCAGTGAAGTAACAGACCTGATGGAAGATATGGTAATCGACCATGTAATGATTCATATCTATGAACAACCTCAAACCTTTGATTACCTCAAAATCTGGTCTGGAACGGATGCAAGCCTTACCCCCGCCAATATGATATATGAGCAAGAATTGACCGGCTTGACCGTGGGCTGGAACCACATCACCCTTACGAACCCAGTACAGGTAAATGCAGAAGCTATTTTTGTGGGTTACCATGTGAATGGTATTGCATCAACATACCCCAGCTCCACCGATGGCTTGACTGGAGTAAACGGACGGGGAAACTTAGTGGAGCTGGGCGGAACCTGGACAACCATGACAAATGCTGGTTCTAATCCTATTGCTGGAAACTGGCTGATTCATCCTCACTTTGAGCCTGAAATAAGCATTGCTTCCCGCAGCCCTATCCAGCACTTCAGCCCTGTGAGCGTTGTAGCCAAAGAAATGAGTCTATATGATATGCGCCACAGCCCCTTCGAAGCACGGGAAGTGGAAAATATGGATCGTGCTCTGCGTGGATTCAATGTCTATCGCAATGGCCAAATGATCAATGCTAACATTGTAACTGCCTACACTTACCTGGATGAAAACCTGCTTCCCGGTACCTATAACTATGCTGTACAATCCGTACACTTCAGTACCTTAGGTCCCATTTCAGCTCCGGTATCGGTAACCATCCCGGCTGATGCTGAACCCTTCGCCCTGCCCTTCTTTGAAGGCTGGGATTCCGAAGATTTCGCAGAAAATCTCTGGACTGTGAATGGCGATAACTGGGATATATTTGATGATGAAGGTCTTCCCGAGCCGGCTCTGGCTTTCGTTTGGTACCCGCAAGTAGAAGACTACAATATGGCGCTCACCAGCTATAACCTCGATGCCACCGGTTTTGATAATGTACAACTGAGCTTCGATATCTGCTTGTATAACTTTGATGAAACCTTCAACGCTATGGCGTGGGAAATTTGGGATGGAACTGCGTGGCAAATAGTTGGAATGATGGATGGCGAAGATGGTGAGGATATTGAATGGACCACCATCTCTGCTGATATCTCCGAATATGCTGCTAACAGAGTATTCAAGCTACGTTTCCGCGCCTTTGGTGATGATAGCTATGATATCGATGCCTGGTACATTGATAATATCTGGATCGGAGAACCGGAAATACCTGAAGATCTTGACCCCGTAAGCGATCTAACAATCGGTATTGATGGTGATAATTTCACCCTTACCTGGTCTGCCGTACCCGGTGCCGATTGGTATGGAATATATGCTTCTGAAGATCCCTATGGAACTTTTGTGCCAGTGGGCTATGTAACCACCACTTCGCTTACGGCTCCTATGTCAATGTTTGATGTAAACAAAGGCTTCGTAAGAGTAACAGCAGGTACAGGTCCTGCTCCAACTCTCAGAAACCTGCAACTGCCAAACCTAAACAAATAAACCAATAACCCTTAAGTGTAAAAACCCCGGCTGTGATGGTCGGGGTTTTTCTTTCAGGTGCCAGGTTTTAGGTGATAGGGCAACGCTCTGCGTTGCAATGAATAATGAATGATGAATGATGAATAATGGCGGCTGCGCAAGCGCAGTTTAATCATAGCAGACGCTCGGATATCAGTTTCTGTCTTGTACTTGATATAGGTTGACTCATTTTTGCAATAGAATTAGCATTGTTTAATGAGTGTTTTGAGGGTTTTCTTAGGCATTGCCAAAATGATGAGCTGGTCTTATGCTATTTGAGATCAACAAACGAGCTTAGCCCGTCAGGGCTAACAGTTTAGCTAGCCCAGGGTGTTCTTGCCCAAAAATGAGCTTGCGAGTTTTTGGCAAGATAAACCCTGGGTATCGAGTGCGAATAAATGATTTGTTTTTTTATCCCCGTCCCCCCTCCCCTCTGTGGCGCAAAATCTGGATTTTGCGCCACAGGGGGGAGGGGGGATGGGGCTTTATTTCCTTATTTAAACGCGTCCCTTTACCCAAGGTTTATCTGAAATGTCGAGGCTGTCCAGTAATACACAAACAACACAACAACAAGAAATGTCCACACCTGAAATGTAGGGGTTCAATGCCTTGAACCCGCCGAAATTAGCACGCAAAAGCTAATCATTACGGACTCAATATCAATTTATTACGGTGTGCGCTGCGCGCACGCTTTGTTAAAAGCGGGCGCAAAGCATTGCGCCCCTACACTCCCATTTCGTTGGATATCGTGCTTGGTTTTGGCATTTCTGGACAGCCGCCATAAACTCCACGGTGCATAGGCTCTTCCTCGTTTGCCTCCCTCGCAATGCCCTCACCTCTACCCCAAAAAAGCGGGTAGAGGTGAGGGCATTGCGAGGGAGGCAAACGAGTTGCGCATGGCAATCTCCATAGCTAAATCCTCATAAAGTTGAAATAAATCCACAAAATAATCACAAAAACAAAAATAAGGCTTTTTTTTGCTTGACAGGATATACAATAAAAATAGAGTGGGAATTGTAATGTAAATACCTTTTATATACATAGTGTAATGTGCGATGAACAAAAACATTAACTTGTCGAAATCAAGGCTCGGCAAGCCCCGCTTAGGAGCTTCCGAAATTGGCTTTTACTTGTAACTTTGTGCGGGAACCTATAGTTTTCGCATGAGAATTTGAAAAAACGTATAAAACATAGTTCCTTATAGGAGGAATCTTATGAAAAGATTTATATTGCCGCTTATGCTCCTACTCTTTGTGGGAACAATATTCGCGGTTGAATCTGACCCGTCCGAAATAGTCGGATACGTAAAATACGACTGTTTGCCTGGACTCAATTTCGTCGCCATGCCAATGGTGGATGGCAATAGCTTCACCAGTGAAGTTGCTGCTATTTATACTGCTGATGCTGACATAATTGATGCCATTAATATCTGGAGTAGTGATACTCAGACTTGGGATCATGCTGTAAACTATGGTGGAGGTTTTTGGGATCCGGATTTAGAAGTTGGACCAGGCTCTATACTGTACTTCAACTCATCTGAACCATTTGCTTTTTATAGCATTGGGAGTCTGCCCACAGCCGATGCCATTTATAACATTGTTCCCGGTCTGAACACTATCATGATCCCCCTGAATAAATCTGATTTGACTTTAACCAGTGAAGTTGGAATCACAATAGGCGATGGTGAATTCATTGATGCCATTAATATTTGGAGCAGTGAAACTCAAACATGGGATCATGCTGTGAATTATGGCGGTGGCTTCTGGGATCCAGATCTCCCTGTTTCCATTGGCATGCCTTTGTACATTAATTCTATGGATAGCACCACTTGGCCAGCGAGAAGTGCTGGAATCGAACCGTTGCGTGCATCAAAAAAGTAGAGGTATAAATAATGAAAAGAATACTATTATTCACCCTTTTAAGCATGCTGGCAGTGTTTGCATTTGCTGCCACCCCGCGAGCATACACACAAGTTCTGGTAACTGATCAAGGTGATTTGTTACCTGGTGTTGAAAACACATCTAGTTCACATCATCCAGACTATTATATGGAAATGTTTGTAACCACACGACCAGAAGAACTTGTATCAACAGCTACACATATTGCTACACAAATAAGAATATGCAAATTTGGGAATGGCACCACTGTGCCCTTTGCAACAGTTTCGACAGTACAGCTTTCCGCTTTTTCAACCCAATGGGTAGCTGGAGAGATAATTAGATTCAATGTAACTCATATTCCCACTGGTGAAACTGCGACTTGGGATTGCACAATCCCAGAAGGAACCGCTACTTGGGGTCATCGTCAACCTATCAATCCCTTCCCTGAAGGAATCGTGGTACCTCCCTACACTCCCGTAGTTGATGACGTAGTGATTCAAGGTCATTTCACCTCTGTTAACTGGGATTTCAATGACATTGTAATCATTACCGATCCTGTAGTGGATGCAGATGCCATCGTAATCGACCCCATCACCGGTGAATACAGCATCACCGTTCCCACTGGCTGGAGCGGCGTAGTAAGCCCTACCAAGGCTGGCTACATCATCAATCCTGAATATCGTGAATACGCCAATCTTACTGAAGACATTGAAGGTGAAGATTACGCCATCACCAAGTTCGTTGATCCAAACGTACCGGTAATCACCTATCCCGCAGCGGGCGAGGTATTTACCTGGGAAGAAGCTGCCCCCATCACCTTTACCTGGGAAGCTCCTGAAGCCGGCTTTGCACCTGAATACTATGAAGTGAAGCTGGACGACGCCGAATGGGTTACCCTTGGCAACGTTCTCGCTTGGACCAGTGATGCACTGGGCGAAGGCGAATATATCTTCAACGTAAGAGCTGTAATCAATACCGCCCTCGGCAAAGTAAAAACCCCGCTCAGAGCTACTCTGGGCAGCGCCTTTGGCAACGTTGCCAACAAAGGAGCCGGTCCTGTAGCCAGCGTGGAATTTGAAGTGATCATCGAAACGCAACCCGATATCCCTGCCGATATTCCTACCCCTATCGCCCCCGGCGTAGAAATCGAATCTGATATCGACTTGAACTACACTGGCACCCCTACCCCCGAACAAGAAGATCAAATTATTGCCGTTCTGCCGAACTTCAAT
The DNA here is from genome assembly GCA_028695495.1 of Candidatus Cloacimonadota bacterium. Classification (GTDB taxonomy): domain Bacteria; phylum Cloacimonadota; class Cloacimonadia; order Cloacimonadales; family Cloacimonadaceae; genus UBA5456. Next base: position 11,916 of record JAQVIX010000046.1, read on the forward strand.
AATCTTAATGAAACTGTAGTAGTAGTATTGAGCGGTCAAGGCACTACAAACTTGAGCTTCACCATAGAGCAACCAGGTTCTTGGTATGCCGTATTGATCGTAGGTGGCAACGTAGTGCTTCCGGATGATCCTAACCACTATCCTGTAGAAGTACCTCCCACCACCACTATCACCTTTACCGGCGTTAATTTTGGCGCCAAGGGTGATGTAATGGTTGTAATGGGTACTGGCACAGACCCCACCCTGCCCGTAGAGCTTAGCTCCTTCAACGCTGTGCTCACCGCGCAAAACTTCGTAAAACTCTCCTGGACTTCCGAATCCGAAACCAATATGCTCGGCTATCGTGTATATCGTTCCGAAACTGATAACCAGGCTGAAGCTCAGTTGATTACCCCCATCATGATCGAAGCCACCAATACTTCCACCACTCAGCACTACGGTATTGAGGATAAAGAAGTAAGCGTTGGTTACACCTATTACTACTGGCTGGAAGCGGTTGATTATAGCCATAGCTCCTTCTACGGCTATCGTTCTGTAGAAGTTGTGGGCGAAATTGTACCCGAACTTCCCGTAAGCAGCATAATGGGCAATGCCTATCCGAACCCCTTCAAGGCTACTACCAATACCAAGATCGATGTAAGAGTGAAAGCTGGCGAAAACGCCAATGTAACTATCTACAACGTACTGGGTCAAGTGGTAAAGAGCTACAAGGTTTCTGAAGGCGCTCACACCATCAATTGGGACGGTCGCGATAGCAGAGGGAAGCTCTGCGGTAGCGGTATCTACTTCTACAAGATGAGCACCCCTTCCTTGAACCAAACCAAGAAAATGGTAATCGTAAAATAAGTTCAATTTGAACTGACATATAAAGGCGAACCCTGGCGGTTCGCCTTTTTTTTGCCTTGGGAGTTAATGGCACTTTTCCGCCTTTTACAAGCGTCATTGACTTTAAAAGAAAAATAATGAACAATGGCGGCGGCGCTTCGCGGGTGGCAGGTAGCAGGTGGCAGGCGCTGCGCTGGTGGCAAACATAGTATGTTGCTTTCTTTGTTGTTTAGTTCTTGATTGGCGTAAGGCATAGCGCTAAGGACAATACTAATTCGTGTAGATTAGTGTTAATTCGTGGACATATTCGCGTTCATTCGTGGGAGAAGCCCCTATTTTACCCCTTCTAAATGCTGATTCCAAAGCAAGTATCCCCGCCACGAGCACAGCGCCTAACACCTATCCCCTATCACCTATCACCTAAAAACTTGACATAATGGGGCTATACAAATCTTGTGTTTACATAAAGAAATCTTATCAAAAAAGAGGTATCATGCGCAAGAAATGGATACTGATCATCGGCATTGTACTACTGGTATTGCTGGGCTTATATATTGTCTTTGGACGCAAGAGCGCGGCAAGCAAAGAGCTGCCAAATGCGGCAGCAGCTACGCACATTGTGGCAAAGGACGATATCTCCAGCAAAATCGAGATTAGCGGCGAGGTGCGTCCGGAAACGGTAGTTGCCATCAAGTCCCGCGTATCTGGAAAGATCGTAAAGTTTTATGCCCAGGAAAATGACTATGTGGTTTCGGGGCAAATCATCGCCGATATCGAGCCGGATTACACTCAGGCAAATACCCTATTTAATACCAAAGCCAGCCTGCAATTAGCGGAATTGGCACTGGAAAAAGCAAATAAGGACTTTCGGGATAGCGAGCAGCTTTTGGCAAAGGGCTATGTATCTGCAAATGACCACGAATCAAAACAGGATGCTTTGCAGAGTGCCCAGATTCAATATGAGCAAGCTTCGCGCCAATATGAAATGATCCGGGATTTAGACGTTCCCGGCACGGTTACCCACGTATATGCCACCGCCAGCGGCACGGTTATCGAACGCGCCGTAAATGAAGGCGAGATGGTATCTTCCAGCATCAATAGCTATGGTGAAGGCACAGTGGTAATGCGCATTGCAGATTTGAACAAGATGATCGTAAAATCCAATATCAACGAAGTGGATATCAACAAATTCAAGCTGGGACAGAAGGCGGAAATCCTGCTGGATGCGCTGCCTTATGAAGAGTTTAAGGGCGAGATTGTAAAGATTGCACCCATGGCAATTACGGAAAATAACGCCAAGGTCTTCCCCGTGGAGATTAGCATCAACGCCAGCGGCAAGCTGGTAAAGCCGGGCATGACGGCGGCGATAAGCATCAAAGGAGATGTGCGCCAACAGGTATTGGTGGTGCCCATTGCCGCAGTTTTCGCCGATGAGCAAAATAACGACATCGTGTATGTATTGCCCGCCAAGGACGCCAAAACTGCCGCGGCGCAGCCCAACCCCCGCGTGGTAAAGCTGGGGATGAACGATTTTCAGATGGTGGAAATCATCTCCGGCTTGGAAGCAGGCGAGGAAATCTCGCTGGAAGAGCCTGGTGGCAGAGCCAGTGGCAAGATGATCATGTATTAGTAAATAGAGGATACAGAGCCAAAATGATAGAAGTAATGGATTTGAGCCGCAGATTTGGGCAGATACAGGCGGTGAATGAGGTAAGCTTTCGGGTGGAAAGCGGTAATATTACCGGCTTTTTGGGCCCCAATGGTGCGGGTAAAACCACCACTCTGCGCATGATGGTGGGCTTTTTGCAGCCGGATAAAGGAGATATCCAGATCAATGGCGAAAGCATCTTTAGCGACCCCATCAAAGCCAATGCCCAGATCGGTTATTTGCCGGAGCATAACCCGCTTTACGACGAGATGTATGTAATCGAAGCGCTGCACTATATCGGCAGGCTAAGGGGGCTTTCCCGCAGTATCTACCGCCAGCGTAAGGACTTCGTAATCGCAAATTGCGGGCTGGACGAGGTAAGATACCAAAAGGTAGGCACCCTCTCCAAAGGCTATCGCCAGCGTTTGGGACTGGCTCAGGCGCTTCTGCACGATCCCGATATACTTATTTTGGATGAACCTACCAGCGGGCTGGACCCAAACCAAATCGTGGAAATCCGCGAGCTTATCCGCAGCCTGGGCAAAGAGAAAACCCTCATCTTTTCCTCTCACATCCTGCAAGAGGTGCAAGCCCTCTGCGATAGGGTGCTCATCATCAATAAAGGCAAGCTCATCGTGGATGCGGATATTCATAGCCTGAACCAGCATTTGGGGGATCAGCAGGTATTGGATCTGGAGCTAAGCGGCACGGATATCGATCTGAACGCCTTTATCCAAAGCCATCCTGAGATCAGTATCCTTGGCGAAAGCTATAGCGCTGGCATTTATACCTGTAGCCTCAGGGTTCCGCTGGAGCTGGATATCCGCCCCGAATTAGCCCGCTATATTGCCGAACAAGGCTGGCTCATCCTGGCAATGCAAAGCAAAGAGAAGAGCCTGGAAGAAAGCTTCCAAATCCTTACCAAAGCGAATCTGGAAGCGGCTATAGGGGAGCCGGAACCGGATACAGAACCGGAAAGCGAGAGCGCAGTAAAGGAGGAAGAAGCATGAGACAAAGCTGGGTAATAGCCCGTAAGGAATTCCAATTGGCTTTGCGCTCCATTAGCTCATACATCGTGTATCTCAGCTTTTTGGTAATTATGGGCAGCTTCTTTGGCACCACTATCTTCAAGATTGGCTTGGCAGAAATGCGTGGTATCTTTGGTTTTATCCACATCCTGCTTATCTTCTTTGTGCCTGCTATCACCATGGGCAGCATCGCCAAGGAAAAGCAGAGCGGCACCTTCGAGCTTATCTCCACCTTACCCCTCAGGCTTAGCAGCATCGTATGGGGCAAAGCACTTTCCGCCTTCCTGCAAATCTTGCTGCTTATCTCCTTTAGCCTGGTGTATTTGGCTATCATCAGCATCTTTGGCGAAGGGCTGGATTGGGGGGCGGTGCTCAGCGGCTATTTGGGCATTCTCTTGGTGGCGTTTACGCATATTGCCATCGGCATCTTTGCCAGCAGCCTGCCCTCAAACCAGGTAATGGCGTTTATCATCGCCTTTGCCATCTCCGCTGCTTTCTACGTGTTGCGTTTCCTCTTGGTGCTCTTGCCTTTACCGCTGGTGCGGGTGCTTCAGTATTTCAGCTTTGAACACCGCTTGGCAAACTGCATGAAAGGGGTATTGGATTTGCGCGATCTGCTCTTCTTCCTGGGGCTGGCGCTGCTCTTTATCTTCCTGGCAGAGTTCAATCTACAAGCCAAAAACATGAAGCAGGAGCGCTAAAGATGAATAAATCCTTAAGCATTTTAAGCACACTCTTGGTAAAGCTTGGCATCATCTTTGCCGTGCTATTGGTAGCGCAATATCTGGTATTGCGGGTGGATCTCTCTGCCCAAAAGGCATATAGCTTATCCAAGGTAAGTAAGGACATCATGCGCTCGCTGGAAGACGTAATGGTGCTCAAGATATTGGCTTCGCCAGATTTACCCGTGGAGATGAATAGCCTTTCCCGCTATCTGCAAGACCTCCTAAGCGAGTATCAGGTGGCGTCTCGCGGGAAGTTCCGTTATGAATACGTGCGCAATCTGGAGCGCGATCAGCTCTTTGGCATGGCACGCTCCAATAACCTGAATGTAATGCGCTTTCAAATCTACGAAAAAGACCAGATAATCGCCAAAGAGGTAGTATTTGGCATCATCTTTGAATACCAGGGCAAGGTGGAAAGCCTCAGCCTCATGCCCCGTAGCGAAGCAAAGCTGGAGTATGAGCTAAATAAACGCATCCAGAGCCTGGCGCAAAGCAGCCTGCCCCGCGTGGCGGTCTTCCGGGATACCACCTACTACGATTTCCCTACCCGCTACTTTGAAACAAGCCTGCGCTCAAGCTTCGCCCTTCAAGACCTTGACCTTTCCCAGCCCGTTCCCCCGGTGGATGCCCTGCTCTTTACCGGCACCGCCCGCAGCCTGCCAGATGAATATCTCTACCATCTGGATCAATACATTATGCGTGGCGGCAAGGTGGTTTTCCTGCAAGACCGTGTAGATACCGACGGCTACAAGATGTTTTCCCTGGATACCAATGTAATAGAGATGCTAAAGCACTATGGCTTTGAGCTTTCCCGCGATGTGATTTTGGATATGTTTTGCGAAAAGCGGCAGACCGGCTTGGGCGTTTATGCAAATTACCCTATGTATCCCGTGCTGAGGGGCAGCGAGCATCCCATCACCAAAAACATTGAGAATATAGTGCTGTATCTCGCCAGCGGCATCAGCTTTGTGGGGCAAAAGGGCATGAAGTTCGAGCCTATCCTGCAAAGCTCCATCTATAGCGGCTGGATGGAATACCCCCAGTTTGAGATTCATCAAAACCTCTTTTACGACCCCAGCGTGCATGACTTTACTGCGGGTTCCATTACCGCTGCCGCCATCATCGAAGGCAGCTTCGATAGCTTCTTTGCGGGAAGCGAATTAGCCGCGAATGACCCCAGCTTTATCGCACACTCTCCCAAGATGCAGATACCGCTATTTGCGGATAAAGAGCTGGTAATCGACCCCGATACTGAGCCTTATGTAAACCGCCATTTCATCATTCTGAATGCGCTGGATTACCTTAGCGGCAGAGAGGATAATATCGCCATCCGTTCGCGTCAGCTAAGCACTTCCTCGCTCAGCATCCCCCACTTTATGAAGAAGATAGGCATTGAGTTTGGAGATATGCCCCGCATTGAGAATAACATCAAGCTGGCACTCAAGATAAGTGCCGTAGCCCTGCCCGCCTTCATCCTGCTCATCTATGCCCTTATCTCCGGCATGCGCAGAAAAGCCCGTTTGGAGCAGCGTTATGAATAAAAAGAGAAGCCGTATATTGCTGATAGCGCTTGTTTTGCTATTGGCGCTCTTCTTTCTTTTGCGCTTTTTGAGACCCGAAGAGCGCACCCGCAATGTAATCGACCTGAAAAGCGGAGCCATCGATAGAATCCTGATCTGGGATAATATGGCAAAGCTGGAGCTAAAGCGCGATGGCGAGCGCTGGATGCTTCAGCAACCCCTTGTATGGGCAGCAGATAGCACCCGCGTAAGGCAATTCTTTGAAAAGGTGGTATCCGCCAAATATGCCACCAAAGCCATGAGTATAGACCCCAATGCCGCGGAAAACTACGGACTCTCGGATACCGACGCCCTGCATATCCAGCTTTTTGCCGGCAACAAAAACCGGCATCTGCTCTTTAGCAATCTGGGCAATGAATGGGATTACTTCCGCTGGGCTGGAAAATCCGAGGTTTACGCCATCAAAAGCAAGGTAGTGCAACACTTCCCGCCGGAGCTTTTAGTTTGGCGCTCCCCCCTCATCCTGCGCTATTACGAGGAGCATATCCGCAGCATTCGCAGCAAACACAAGGATAACGACTATACGCTTAGCCGCCAGGGTTCGAGCTGGACTTATGAGGATAAGCGGCAAAAGTTCCCTGTAGATTTTGATAATTACGCTCTGGTAAAGATTATCAGCATCCTGCAAAACTTTAATACCCATATATTTATCGATGGCAAAACGCCGGAATATGAATCAGCTTTTGCAGAGCCGATGTGTGAGGTATGGATTACAGATACCGATGGAAATACGCGCAAGCTTAGCTTTGCCAAGTTTGACCACAACCGCCATTTGCTGATGGTGGATGACGACAATAGCGTGCTCTATCAGGTGGAGTTTGATAGCGTTTACCGCTTTATGCGCAATCCGGAAATCTTTCGCATGATCTTTAGCGCCCCGCCCGGAGCCTAAATGCCCTCCGAAATAAGCATTATCGGCGCCGGACTGGCAGGCTCGGAAGCGGCGCTTATTCTGGCAGATAAAGGCTGGCAGGTACGGCTTTATGAGATGCGCCCCAAGGTGCAAACCCCCGCCCACCAAAGCGGAGATTTGGCAGAATTGGTTTGCAGCAATAGCTTCAAATCCCTGCGTGTGGATACCGCCTCCGGTTTACTGAAAGAAGAGCTTAAGCTACTGAATTGCCGGCTTTTGGATATCGCTTATCAGTGTAGCGTTCCCGCCGGACATGCCCTGGCAGTAGATCGCGCCCTTTTTGCCCAGAAGGTAAGCAGCGCCATCCAAAACCACCCCAATATCCAGCTTATCCGCAAAGAAATCAAAGAGCTCCCTGCCGGCAAACTCATCATCGCCAGCGGACCGCTCACCTCCGATGCCCTGATGCACAGCCTGGCACAGCTTTTGGGCGATGCCCAGCTATTCTTTTTCGATGCCATCGCCCCCATCATCGATGCCGATAGCCTGGACTATAGCAAAGTTTACGCCAAAGCGCGCTACGATAAAGGCGAGGCAGATTACCTGAATTGCGCCTTTGAAAAAGACGAATACTACGCCTTTGTAGATGCCCTTTTAGCCGGCGAAAAGTATGAAGTGCACGAGTTTGAAAACGAGTTCTTTAATTCCGATAGCTTCGAGTTTTACGAGAACTGCATGCCCATTGAAGAGCTTGCCCGCCGCGGCAAAGATACCCTGCGCCATGGCGTAATGCGCCCGATGGGTCTGGAAATCCCCGCCACCGGGCAGAAAGCCTTTGCCGTCTTGCAATTGCGCGCCGAAAACCAAAGCCGCAGCGCCTATAACATCGTGGGCGGGCAGAGCATGCTGCGCTATCCGGAGCAGAAGCGCATCTTCCGGATGATCCCCGGTTTGGAGCAGGCGGAGTTCTTGCGCTATGGCTCCATCCACCGCAATGCCTATCTGAATAGCCCTCGGCTTTTAACGCCGGATTTGCAGCTTATTGCGCATCCGGCGGCTTACCTCGCCGGACAGATAAACGGCGTGGAAAGCTATGTGGCAAGCATCGCC
>JAQVIX010000047.1 GCA_028695495.1 Candidatus Cloacimonadota bacterium
GGGAAACGCTATGCTACCTAAACTTTCGCTGTTTGGAACTAATACGGCAGGCATGCAAGCCCATGGTTTAATGGCGCTTAACCGAATCTTACCATACCATCGCATCAAGAAAGCGACATGGACTTCAAGTGGCGGAAACCTGCACGAAACCAGTTCCTGAAGTCCATGGCGACCATAAATCCCGATATTGGCATACGTATTTTGCCGCCATGATCTCCACGACTATCCAAGCGCCTTTATTTTTGGATAAACCAATTTCAGCGCTGGGCACTAATAATAGAGATATGCTCCTTCTTTAGTGTATTACAATGAATTTTACCGGTTTGATATCCTTATTGTTGCGTGGTTTAGCAAAATACACTCCCGCGCTTACAGCTTCGCCTTTGTGATTGCGCAAATCCCACTCTGCTGCTCCCTCCGCATCCAAAGTGATCGTATCCACTTTTTGCCCCCTTAGGTTGTAAATATCCAGTTCAACCCTTTGCTTGCTGGCAGCCTGGAATGTAATCACACTCTTCAGCTTCGCCGGATTTGGATAGGCAGAAAGCGTGTGTACGGGAGGAACTGCGGTCTCATCCGCATTTGAAACTGAATATTCCACCTCAAACGCATACAGCGTGCCATCGCTGATCATAAACAACTGATCATTATGGGAAAAGGTAATAACGGATAAATAGATATTTGTTGTGGGTGCAGGAAAGGTAAATGTATGTGGGGCTGGGAAATCCAAAGTACACAAAGCGCTGATAAATATATGATCTTCATACCGGGTAGAGACCATTAGTATATGTTCATTTAAACTATCAAGGTGAAGATCATAAGACCTGATGTAAGTCCAGTGACTTGGCTCAGGATTAAATTCCAAAGGACTGAAAGTGACGAATAGAACTGTTGCTTCAAGAACATCGTCAAAATGTTTATGGATTATTCTATTGTCACCAAACCCGGTCAATCCAAGGAAGTTATCGAATAATGATGGAACCATATAAACGTAAAGTGAATCAGGTGTGGGGAAATGACACTCAAGAATTGCTGAATCAGAAGGATATAAACCGTAGCTTGGAATATAAAACCTATCATTGATCAAACCAGGATATGCATTAAAGGACGATCCGGTCACACTCACACTAAACCAAAAATCTGTCATTATCTTGGTAAACAGAAGATTCCCCTGAGAGTCAAAAATGAACCAGGTTTCCAAAGTAAAGTTTTCGCAGGTATCCTTTACATACATGAAATGACCGGTGGGCATGGCATATACCCTCTTTCTCTGCCCTATCTTACAGCGGAAATCCTCCCCATCCAGAATCGTCCGGCTGGTGTTGCTGGCAAAATCGTAAAATTCAAGCCTGTCTGCCAAGGCAATTATCAAATGGTCTTCAGACACAATCTCAATACGACTACTTGCGTGAAAGCCATCATAATAATCGAAAAGCGGCATATTATCGATAATCCTGTACTCAAATTCATAGGTATCCAGACGGATTATTATCAGCACCTGGGGGTCGATTTCCGGATATTGATAAATAACATAGAATTTTCCAAAGCGTTGCGTGCCGATTTCCTTGAAAGCAGTTCCCTCAAATCCAGTAATAGTCCCAATCTGCACAAGTTCGGTAAAAGTATAGCTTTGAGTGAGATATTGAAAGCCCGCTATCTGGATATTTCCATCACTCACAGTAAACTTATAGAATTGCAGGTCGCCACTTTCGAGCTTAATCACTTCATCATAAGCATGTGGGATTGGCAGGGAATTTGCCAGACTTACGTCAATATGCGGCTGCACTGCGAATAAAGCTGTTGCAGAAGCCCAAAGGACAACTGCACATACAAGGGTAATCATGGTCTTTGCTTTCATGTAAACCTTCTTTTGGATGGCGTTTTTATTATTTTGGTTATAATGCTTTATTTCTGTAATAGTTATATGATAAGCGATATTTATACAGAAGCGAATACAAAAAGCGCGTGTTCATTCTTTGTAGGTAAACCCTTAATGATTTGTGCTGCGTTTATTTTCCCGGATTTGTGGGTTTGTAACCAAGTTAAAGGCTGTCCTGTCCTGAAATGCCACGACCTGCCTGCCGTATTAGTTCCAGAGGAACGAAAGTTCAGGTAGCATGGCGTGTCTCATATAAAAAACATAAAATAAAACCACCACCCTCCTCCTTTGGCATGCGCAAAATCCGCGGATTTTGCGCATGCCAAAGGAGGAGGAGATGGGGGATAAAAAGATATATATCAAACCGCAATCATTACCCAGGGTGATCTTGCCCAAAACTCGCAAGCTCGTTTTCGGCAAGCACACCCTGGGCTATCTAAACCACTGTCCCTGACGGGACAAAACTATCTGAATGTCCACAAATATCAGATAATTGCATCCAAAACCATTGATAATTACCCACCATTTTGAACAAGACTCAAAAATAAATCCCATTTTGTCCACAGCTTGTCCACTAAGGTAGTATTGGATACCACACTCATGTTTTCCGATAAACATCCGGCGTTGGCATCTGCGTGAGGCGTGGCGTGCCTAAGTCACGGGGCGAAGCTGTATCAAGGTGACAGGTGGCAGGTGGCAGGGCTGCGCACGGGACAAACATAGTTTGTTGGTAGGGAAATTGGCATAGTGCTAAGAGCTAAGAGCTGCCTGCGCCCAGGCAACGCGTTGCGTTGCAATTAATAATGAGCAATGGCGGTATGCTTACGCACATTTATCAGATGCTTAGGCATTGTTCGTTTTACAGTTATTGGTAAGGGTCAATTGGAGGAATACAAGATTTCATTTGACAATCCAGCTTGAGTAAAGAGAATGGCACTCATAAAATGCGAGATTAAAATGAGTTTAAGAAATAGATACCTTTTAGGAATACGAGTCGAACACAATAGCAATGCGGAGGCAGCTTGCTAAAGGTTTCCGTGCCCACTAACAAGCAGGAGCGGCTACGGCGCACCATCGAGATGGTAACGCGGCTTTATGTGTATGTGTTAAAATCCGATAACATCATCACCGATAGTGAGATAAATATCCTTTACAGCCTGCTTACCAATCTCTTTGCGCAGCTTGATATCTCTTGGGAAGCCTTTATTACCCAGATTATCGAAAGCGAATACGAAATCGTCGAGGTATTGGACTATCTGGATAGGCATCTTTCGCAGCTTGATAAGATCCGCCTTATCCAATCTCTGGTAATCATGGCAAAATCCGAGGGGGATTTCGCTATTTCGGAGATTACGGAGATCATGGAATTGGCAAAGAAACTGCAATTGCCGCCGGATTCCTTTTTACCGCTTATCGACTTTTTTGAATCCTCTTGCAATAGCGAAGCCAGCATCCCTATCGGGCACCACGTAAGCCATGTACGCTTTTCCATCTTTTCGGATTATGTAATCTTTGGAACTGCCGATTTTGCCGATATGCGTTTTCGCAGTAATGAGCTGCATCCTTATGAAATGGCACTTTTTGCCATCGATAAACACTTTTTCTTAAGCGTTGGGGCAAACAGCCATGCGCGACTAAATGGAGAGCCGCTTGCCAGTAATGCAATTAACCTCTTGTGTGGAAATTGCGTATTGGAATTGGGTGAACGGCGCTTCACTATGGATTGCCTGCAAAATATCTATGCAACGCGGCTGGCAAATGACGATATCGTATTTCGCAAGAGCAATTATTACTTCATTATCAGCAAAGAAAAGCTAAGCTATCAGATACAGGTATATGGCGGCAGTGTGGCGCAAAATGGGCGGGAACTACCCCACGGCAGGCGGCAGGATGTATATTTTGATGATAGGCTGCAAATCAAGGGTTATGCACCTTTTGACCTCACTATGGTAATTGAGGCGCGGGGCAGTATCGGAGTAGAAGACTATATCCCAAATAAGCTCTATATCCTCTTTGAAAAGGATTACTTTAGCCTCAGTCGCATTGAAGCCGAAAATAGCATTGCCACCATCCAATACAAAGAGGATGGCTTTTATATCGAGCCGCCGCGTAAGGGATTTAAGATCTTCCTGAATCGCGAGCTTTTGCAGGAAAGCATGCCGCTGAAGCTAAATAGCGATACCCTTACCATCAATAAACGCAGCTTCCGCATCAATAACTTTTATGAGCTGGTGGAAAGTCCTGTAGAGATTCACAAGCTGCTGGCAATGGATATCAAACACTATTTTCCGGATGGCAAGCTGGCGCTGGATTCCGTATCCTTCAGTGTGGAAAAGGGGCAGCTTTTGGCAATCCTGGGGCAAAGCGGCTGCGGTAAATCCACGCTGATGAAGGTGCTTTCCACGGAAATAGACCCCACATACGGGCAGGTATATGCCGATAGTAAGAATCTGCATGCCAATATCAGCTTTTATCAGGAGTTTCTGGGCTTTGTGCCGCAAGAAGACCTGCTCTATCCCCGCCTGAGTGTATATGAAAATCTCTACTACCGCCTAAAGCTGCGCGATCCCCTCATGCCAGAATCCAAGCTGCGAGACCGAGTGCAAAACATCTTGCAGCAGGTAAATCTCAGCCATCACCGGGATACCATAGTGGGTATCGAGCGCAGCAAAAACCTTAGCGGTGGCGAACGTAAACGCCTTAATATCGCGCTCGAACTGCTCTTTCAGCCTACGCTTTTTATCTGCGATGAACCCACCAGCGGGCTTTCTTTCAATGATGCCGAGCAGATTATCGATATACTTAGCTCGCTAAAAGCGCAGGGGAAGATAGTGATCATCACCATCCACCAGCCCAATAGCAGCATCTTCAGGAAGTTTGACCGCGTGCTGATGATGGATATGGGCGGCAAGATAGCTTACTATGGCGATCCGCAAGCGGCATTTGAATACTTTGATGATGAGCTGGGGCAATTGACGGTAAGGCGTTCGGAAATAGAGCGTAAACGGCAAATGCTTACTTCGGATTACTTTTACGACCTCATCACCTATCCGGAGTACAACGAGCGCGGCGAACCGGTGTATCAGCAAATCCAAAAGAGCGTGCAGCAAAAACGGCTCTTTCCGCCGGACTATTGGCGGGATAAGCTAAAGCGCAAAATGCTTTATGAGATGATTCAAAGCGAAAGCAGCGAGGAAAAGCCGGATAGCTCCGAGATGCGCAAGCCGGCTGGTAATTCTGGAAACCGCGGGCATATCCAGGCTTTGATCGCCTTTATCGCCAGAAGCTTTAAGATGAAGCTGCGCAACCGTACCAATAACCTTATTACCTTTATCGAGGCGCCGCTTTTGGGGCTGCTCATTGCCTTCATCCTGCGCCATACCACCTCCAGCCCATATAGCTACCATGATAACAACAATATCTCTATCTACATCTTTGTTTCCATAATCGCCTTCATCTTTATGGGGGTATCGAATAGTATTGAAGAGATACTATCCGAGCGCAAGATCATCCAGCGCGAACGGCTTATGAGCTTAAAACAAAGCTATTACCTTATCTCCAAGCTGCTTACGCTTAGCTTCTTTAGCCTTATACAGGCAGTGCTATATCACATCATTGCCGCCTTTGTATTGGGCATCCCAGGGATGGGCTTCAGCAGCGTGCTCTATTTCTTTTTGGCATCGCTAACGGGGCTTTCCATGGGGCTTATGTGCTCGGCATTTATTCATGAAAACCGCGCCATTATCAATCTCCTACCGCTTATCCTCATTCCCCAGATTATCTTTGGCGGAGCGGTAATCGAATTTGAGCGCATGAACCAAAACCTGAAGTTCTATGAAAAGCATCCCATTCCGGAGCTGGTTCAGCTTATTCCCTCGCGCTGGCTCTTTGAAGGGCTTGCCACCAGCTATGCCAAAAACACCCCATTTCACAAGGCATTAGCCAAGATCGAAAAAAAAGAATTGACATATTTACAGGATTACAGGAATGCTGTTATCAGTTCGTCTGAGTTTCATAAATACCGCTCCAAGCTCTACTACGAGAAGGTAAAAGCGGTGGAAAAATGGGACCCGGATAGAACAACGAATAGCTATTTATTCAGCGCCGTGGGAATAATGGACGGACGCGTAATGAATAGCAATCGCAATGAGTTTCTTTCCAGCTTCAAGCTCTGGCGCAAGCACAGGCCAAGAACCTGGAACTTCAATGTTTTGATAGTTTTGATATATGCCCTTATTATGAATATGATAACGGCAGTGAAGATAAAGTATTTCTTAAAAGACTAAGGAGCCTAAGATGAAAACACGTATTGTATTTATGTTGTTGCTGGTAGCGCTACTCATTAGTAGCTTTGCCTGCAAGAAGAAGACAGATGATACACAGCCCGGTGATGATATCGCCGCTGCTATCGTAAGCTTTGCGCCACTACCTTCCTTTAAAACGGTGTATGAGGTATTGGATCATCTGAATGTGAAAGATATCTCCAGCGCCGTGCCGCACGAGCTTTACAAAACTAAACAGGAAGAGATGCGCAACGCCTTTTCCCTGGGTGTGCTTACCGCCGATGCCATCTTGGCAGCCCGCGGCAGAAATAGTGCCAAGCTGAAAGACATCTCCAGCCAAATGCTGAGCCTTACCGGTCTTTTGGGCTTGGATAACGAGCTAAGCCAGATGGGCGATGAACTGAAGGGCTTGATAGAGAAGCAGGAATGGGACAAGCTGGATGATGCCTTGGACCACTACAAGAAGAGCGTGGAAGATATCCTCTTTGAAAAAGAAAACTTCGATAACTATACCCTGATGATATTGGGCGGCTGGATGGAAGCAGCAAACCGCGTGGCCTGGCTGGTAAGCCAAAACTACAGCGAGGAATACAGCAGGGTATTGGGGCAAAAAGGCACTTTCAATAGCCTTGTAGGCAATATGAAGGAGATCGATACCGAACACTATACCGAGCAGGAAGCGTTCAAAACCTCGCTAAAGCACCTCATCGCCCTGCAAGAGATTATCAGTAGCGATATCGAAGGAAGCTATAACAAGAATCAACTTACTACCATTATCGAAGGCACAAGCGACATCAAGAAAGCCTTTCAGAAATAAAATATGAGCTTATCAGTTCGCAGCAATGTATCAAAGCCGGGCAATTCTACATGCTCGGCTTTGTGTATTTTAATCCGCTGCTACAAAGCAGCCAAACAGCCTTAGCGGCAAGGAGTTCAGGATGAAACGCCTTTTGATCTTTGGATTATTATCTTTATTCCTTCTGCCTTTGGGGGCACAAACCATCAATGTAAGGGATGTGCCCTGGGATGATGGCAAAGCTCTGGATTTCCATTGGGATTTCCCGAAGCAGCCGGATTCCCTCTGGCTTTTCCTGCAAGATGCCCAAGCGAATAACACCCGCATTGAAATCCCCCTTAGCAAAGCCGGCACTCAGCGTATTGGTGAACTAAGCCCCGGCGAAACCTACAGCTTTTTGCTAAAAGCATATTGGGGAGATGAAAGAGAGCGCTTCGCCGCCATTGCCTCCCCCAAGGCAGCCTGGTTTTACCTGCATAAATGGCTATTCTTGCTTCTGCTACTGGTAATCTGTGGTGCCATCTTGGGCTATATCCTTGCCGCCAAACAGGGTAAGGATTTCTTTATCCGCAGAATTAACGGACTGGACAGCATGGAAGAAGCCATCGGGCGCGCCACCGAGAAGGGCAAGCCCATCCTCTATGTGCCGGGAATTGGGGATTTGGACGATATCGAAACCATCGCCAGCCTTACCATCCTGAGCCACTTAGCGCAGCGCTGTGCGGAATACAATACCGATCTCATAGTTCCCTGCCGCTTTTCCATGGTGCTCTCCGCCTCCCGCGAGGTAGTACGCGAAGCTTACCAAAAAGCGGGACGCCTGGACGCCTATAAACAAGAGAATATCTTTTATCTTACCGACGACCAATTTGGCTATGTAGCGGGCATTGATGGCATTATGCTGCGTGAAGAACCGGCAGCCAATTTCTTTTTAGGCTCCTTCTATGCCGAGAGCCTTATTCTGGCAGAAACTGGCTTCTCTACCGGTGCCATCCAAACCGCGGGCACCGCTCAGGCGCACCAGCTTCCCTTCTTTGTGGTATCCTGCGATTATACCCTGATCGGTGAAGACCTCTTTGCCGCTTCCGCCTATCTCTCGCGAGACCCGCAGCAACTGGGCAGCCTTAAAGGGCATGATTTTGGCAAGCTTTTGGTAATCCTCTTGATCCTGATCGGCGTAATATTGGAAATAGCCGGCATCACCTGGCTGAAAGACCTCATTACAGGAGCTTTGGCATGAAACGTAATACCCCGCTCATCTTCGCCTTCATCGTAGGCATGCTGGTAATTCTGGCAGAATTCATCCCCCACCGCCCCTTTGGCGAGCTTACCTCCACCCTGGAAAACTGGTTCATGATCATCTCCGGCTTTGCTATCCTGCTGGGGCAAATAAGCCTTATCCGTGTAAATAGCCACATTATTTACCACAAAGAGCCAAACTGGCAATACCATTTAGCCGGCATGATCAGCTTCTTTTTGATGCTAATCTTTGGCATCCTGTGGGGCATGCAGGAATCCATCGGGCTTTTGGGGCATGGCGAAAGGATAAGCCAGGCGATCGGCATGAAGCCCTTTGATTACCTCTTTGAATATGCCTATATGCCGCTAAGCTCCACGGTATTTTCGCTGCTTGCCTTCTTTATCGCCTCCGCCGCCTACCGTGCCTTTATCATCCGCGGCTTTGAATCCAATTTGCTGATGATTACCGCGGTAATCGTAATCATAGGTCGTAGCAGCTTTGGCAGCATGCTTACCGCCTCGCTGCCCGAAGCTTACCGCTTTTGGCACATCCCCCGCCTGGCAGATTTCCTGATGGAATACCCCAATACCGCTGCGCAAAGGGCAATACTCATCTCCGCCGGACTGGGCATTGTAGGCAGCAGCCTGCGCATTATTTTGGGCATCGAACGCAGCTATCTGGGAGGTGACAAATGAAACTGAGTGCCAGAACCGAGCGCCAGATTATCTACACCTTGCTCATTATCGCCGTGGGGCTACCCTTGGTCTTCCCCATTGGCTGGAAAACCGAGGTTTCCGGCTATACCGAAATGGCATATATGCTTATCGAAGAAACCCCCGCCGGCAAGGTTGTGCTCATCTCTTTTGACTACGATCCCTCCACCATTACGGAATTGCAACCCATGGCGGAAGCTTTGATAGAACATGCCTTTAAGAAAAACCACCGCATTGTAGCCACCGCTTTGTGGCCGATGGGCGTGCAAATGGCAGAGAAAGCCTTTCAGGAAATCTGCGCCGCCTATCCAGATAAAGTGTATGGCGAAGACTACGTAAACCTCGGCTACAAAGTAGGCGGAATGGTAAGCATTCAGGCGATGGGGCGCAACCTGAAGGAAGTGTATCCCGTAGATGCCAAGGGCACCCATTATGACGAGCTTCCCATCCTGCAAAACATCAAACGCTTAAAAGATTTTGCCTGGATTTCCTCGCTATCCAGCGGAGTGCCCGGACTGAAGGAATGGGTAATGGTAGCGCACGATACCTACGGAATCCCTGTAACGGGCGGTTGCACAGCCATCAGCGCTCCCGGCTTCTTCGCTTATGTAAATGAACAGAAGCAACTTACGGGCATCTTGGGGGGACTAAAATCTGCCAGCGAATACGAAAGCCTGATCGAGCGTAAAGGCACCGCCACCAGCAAGATGGATGCCCAATCCATTGCTCACTTATTGATCCTGGTCTTCATCGCCGCCGGCAACCTCAAAGTATATCTCAGCCGCAGGAGGAAACGCAATGCTTAGCTTCATGCAAATCTTTGGCATCTGGCTCTCAGCACTCTTTACCCTTAGCATCTTCAGCTTTTTGTATAAGGACAACCCCTTTTACAAGTTTGCCGAGCAGGTCTTTGTGGGTCTCTCCGCCGCTTATTGGCTGGTTTACATCATCCATTCCATCATTATCCCAAATCTCTTTGCCAAGCTGATCGGCGATTTTGGCGGCAATGCCATCCTGCTTATCCCCGCTGCACTGGGGCTGATGATGCTGCTGAGACTCCACCCAAATACCCAATGGCTCAGCCGCTATCCAATGGCGATTATGATAGGCACTACTGCCGCTATATCGCTATTGCGCTATCTCAAGAGCGACATCCTCTTTCAGGTAACAGCCACCATGATCAATCCCCTCGGCGGCGAGACCACCGGCGAGATTGTGGGCAATTTCCTCTTGATCCTGGGCACCGTATGCGGCGTATTTTTCTTTTATTACAGCAAAAAACAAGAAGGAATATACAAAGTCCCTTCCAAGATAGGCATCTGGTTTTTGATGATTAGTTTTGGCGCCACTTTTGGCTATACCGTAATGGCGCGCGTATCCTTACTTATCGGCAGGCTGGAATTCCTCTTAAGGGACTGGCTAAAAATAATCTAAGAAGGTAAATAATATGCAATTGCACCAAAGATTCATACAAACGGCAAAGAAGTTTTCACTGCGCATCGCAGTTTACGATAAAGCTACCATGACGGATTTTACTTATTCCAAGATGCTGATCGCCAGCTTTATCCTGAAAGAATATATTGGCAAAATCCGCGGTAAATACATTGGGGTACTACTCCCCACCGGCGCCGGCGCCATGCTTACCATCCTGGGCACCCTGATGAAGGGCAAGATTCCGGTAATGATAAATTATAGCACGGGCGCCATGGATAACTGTCGCTATGCCCGCGAGAAATGCCAGTTCAAAACCATTATTACCAGTAAAAAACTCTTAGAAAAGCTGAATCTCGAACCCATCGACCACATGATCTATATTGAGGATATCCTCGCCAAAGTAAGGCTGAAAGATAAACTCAAAGCAGCGCTGCTCTCCAAGCTCCCCTTCGCCTTGCTCAAAAACCTGGTACATCACGGCAGTCTGGAAGAGATCAGCGTAATCCTCTTTACCAGCGGCAGCGAAAAGGAACCCAAGGCGGTGCAGCTTTCGCACAAAAACATCCTGCACAATGTAAATGCCTTTCCAAATATGATTCAGCTTGATGAAAACGATGTGTATGCTGCCATATTGCCGCTCTTTCACGTATTTGGGCTCACGGTAGATTTTTGGCTGCCTGCGCTTACCGGCGCCAGCATGCTTACCTATCCAAACCCCTTGGAATATAAAACGGTATGCGATTATATCCGGGAATATAAGGTGACTTTCATTGCCGCCACTCCCGCCTTTTTCTATGGCTATTTACAAAAATCCAGCCCCGGCGATTTTGCCAGCGTGCGCATCGCCATTGCCGGTGCGGATAAACTGCCCGAAAAGGTGTTTGATGGCTTTATGAAAAAGCATAATCTTACCGTTTATGAAGGATATGGCACTACCGAAACCAGCCCCGTAATCTCTACCACCTATCCCGGCAGCCACAAACACGGCAGCATCGGACGCCCCATCCCGAATACTCAGGTGCGCATTTTGGATATCCATACCGATAAGATATTAGGACCCAATCAGGAAGGTAAGATATTGGTAAAAGGAGATTTGGTGATGGAAGGCTATCTGCACGATTTGGAGCAAACCTCGCTAAGAATCCGCAACGGCTGGTATGATACCGGCGATATCGGCTTGATAGACGATGACGGCTTCCTCTTCCACCGCGGTCGCCTCAAACGCTTTGTAAAAGTAGGCGGCGAGATGGTATCCTTGGTGCTTGTGGAAGATTTGCTCAGCCAGCTACTTCCCGAAAACGTAATATGCTGCGTGGTGGACGTGCCAAATCCTGTAAAAGGTGCAGACGTGGTAGCCGCAGTTGCCAATGGTAATTTTGATATGAATAAAGTGCTGAAACAGCTTAAAAAAGAACTACCCGCCATTGCCGTGCCCCGCCAATTTTACGTAATCGACGATATCCCCATGATGGCAAGCGGCAAGGTGAACTTCCGTGAAGTGGAAAAGATTGTGCGAGAAAAGAGTAGCAACGGCAAATAATGCAGATTAGTGAACTTGCAAACTTTCAGGAGCTTCTGGCTGAAATAGCCGAAACTGCCCGCCTTATCCACCTCTATGGCTGGGCGGAAGCCAATGCCGGAAACCTTAGCATCAAGGTAAACCACCGCGTAAAAGACCCCAAAGCCGATACCAATTACTATCTGGTTTCCCGAACCGGCAGCCGCTACCGCCAAACCGCCCTGAATCCAGAGAAGAACCTGCTGCTCATCGAAGTAGGCAAAAAGGAAATATTCCATCCCCCCGGCGCCCGTCCTACCATGGAATGGATTAGCCACCGCTGTTTGCAAAAAGCCATCGGCGAAAACACAGTGGTATTACACACGCACCCCGCCGAAATCATTGCCCTTGCCAAAGTAAATAAAAGCTGCGCCGAATTAAACAGAATCTTTGCCGATATCCTGCCGGAACTCCCGCTATATCTACCCGATGGCTTTGCCATTGCCCCGCTGCACGCACCCGGCTCCCAAGCCCTTTGCGATGCCAGCCTTAGCTGCTACCGAGGGCAAAAAGCGCTGATCTGGAGCGGACACGGCATCTTATGCTTTGGCAAAAGCCTGGATGAAGCGCTGGATTATATGGAGATCGTGGTAAAAGCAGCAAAGGTGTTTTTCCTTTTGGGAGTATAGGGCTAAGGGCAGAGAGCTAAGGGCTAAGGGCTAAGAGTAGCCTCGGTGATGTAGCTACTTTTCCACAATCCTATCCAACAATATGCTCTTTTAGAGATTATTTCTCTTGACACGGATGCGATTCTATATATTTTGTCTATTTAGAGAAGACATAATACGATATAAGCGACAAGGAGAGAGATTATGCTAATATCATTTTCCGTTAGCAACTGGAAATCTATCCGCGATGAAGCCACGCTAAGCATGATGGCAGGAAGAGAGGATAGATTCCGCGAGCGCCTGCCCTACTTCAATAAGCTTGATGTGCGGATATTGCCTATCACCGCCATTTATGGTGCCAATGCTTCTGGCAAATCGGTATTGATTTCTGCCATGGAGTTCGCAAAGCGTTTTATCCTGTTTGGAACCGAATTAGAAGCCCCTATTGGTATAAAGCCATTTTTATTGGACGATGAATCTTTTACAAAGCCCAGCAGCTTTGTGTTTGCAATCTCCATTCAAGATGAGGTTTATGAATATTCATTTACTCTTTCCCAAGCAAAGGTGCTTCGTGAATCTTTAAACAGAGTGTTAAAAACGACTACGCAAACGGTCTTTGAGCGGACACAAGGCAAAAACAAACCGGAAATAAGTATCCACAAAGTACCTAAAGAGCATAAGAAAGAGCTAAATCTATTAGCCTCACTTAGTGTTCGGGAGAATCAGTTGTTTCTCACGAGCATCATATATCTGGGTTATAATTATTTCCAAAACATTTACGATTGGTTCAAATACAAGCTGATGATTATCACGCCGGACATGTATTACCGCCCCATACTGGACTTGGCAAAAGAGGAAAATAAACAGCTTTATTCTAATCTTTTAGAAGCCTTGGATACTGGTATTGTAGATTTAACGCTTAGCCATGAAGTAGTATCTGGTAAGGAGGCACAAGAATTGCGGGAGCTATTTAGAGAAGAATTGCAAGGGGCAAAGATACTCATGATCGAAAGTGCGAGAAACGATAGACGGGTAATTGAGCTTTCTCAGGATAGCGTTGTAGTAAAATCCCTTACGCCAAAGCATTTAGCAAAGAACTCCAAGCTGGTGGATTTTTCTTTTTCCATGGAATCCGATGGCACAAATCGCCTTTTGGATATATTGCCTGCCTTTGTGCTGCTTTCAACACAGCAAGATTATACGGTAATAATAGATGAGCTGGATAGAAGCCTACATACCAAACTCACCAAAACTCTATTGGAATTTTATCTGTATAATTGTAACCCAGACAGCCGGAATCAATTGATCTTCACCACCCATGATGTGATGCTAATGGATCAAAACCTCTTACGACGCGATGAGTTTTATATTATTGAACGCGATTATGGAGGTGCCTCGTCTCTATTTTGCATAAGTCAGTATAAAGACATTCGTTATGATCACGACATTCGTAAAAGCTATTTACAGGGTAATTTGGGTGGGATACCCAGTGTCTCAACAAGCGAATTGTGTAATACCCTTTAATTAAAGAGGTGATCTTGTGGCAAAAAAAGGCGTAAGTTACTTTACAAAAAAAGAATACTTTGTTGAATACAGGATTCAATATCTGGTTGTAACAGAAGGTGAAACTGAAGAAAACTATTTCGCCATGGTGAACAAGCTAAAAGCTGATACCATTGAAATTATTTGTAAAAAAGCAAAGCACCCAAGTGTTAGGTACCTGATTAGCACAATGGAAGATGCTATAAAGAGGAGAAATACAAACAAGCATACAAGGTGTTGGCTTGTTTTAGACCAAGACACTTTAACCCCGCAAGATATTCATGATTTACAAGCATGGTCGAATTCCTTAGCTGCAACACCACACAAATATATTGGTGTAAGCGCCCCTGAGTTTGAATACTGGTTGTTATTGCATTTTGAAATACCGGCTACACAACTATCCGCCACTGTGTGCACTAAACATTTGAAAAGACACATCCCCCGCTACAAAAAGCCTTTTCAAAACTGTTATGTTTTGGCAGATAAAATAGAAACCGCCTGTGAAAACGCAGTTCAGAAAGAGATTAGCCTGGGTGATCGGAAGAATGGCACAAACCTGCACCACTTGGTAAAGAAAGTCATCTGATCTGGAGCAATGTATTACTGAGGCTCGAAATGTGGTCAATAATAGGCGCTTCCCCTTTCTCGCCCTCACAATGCCCTCACCTCAACCCACAAATTACGGGGAGAGGCGAGGGTATTGCGAGGGAGGCAATACTGCGAGAGCAAAGAAATATTGCCATTTTTCCAAATTACATCCTCCAAAAAAGCAAAAAAAACAGCAGACCCCATAAAAATGATTTGACAAAAAAGGAAAGCTTAAAAAGAGTGCAGCAAAGAAGAATTTCTTGGGAGAAGATAATGTCTGATACAAAAAATAGTGTTCCGCAAAAGGAAGCAAGCAAAGGTGTAGCCGATGCCAAAAAGGTCGGCTTGGTAGAGCTTATCATGATTTTGCTCTTGGTAGGTTTAGTATTTGTGTTCTATTTTGGGATGCAAGAACTAAAACAAACCAAGCTTTTAGAAGCGCAGTCTCAAGCCAAATTTGAAGCATTTATACCGATTATTACCAGCGCTATAGCCGCTGCCGAGACCTATAAACAAAATGACGATTTTGGCGACTATCCCTTTGATATCGACCAAATGAATCTTACGAAAACCGAAACCGAGGATTTCATCCTGGAATATGACGCCGACCAGTATGTATTTAACGCCACCAGCAAGAAAGCCTTTGGTAAAGAGGGCATTGTAGTAAGCTATGCCTTAAACGAAAAACTTTACAAAATAGACGATCCCAATCCCGACCGCAAGCCCGAAATTAAAGACGAGTGGCTGCCTCAGGATTAAGTTGTAACAGACTTTGTGCAAAGCGGTGCCTCGCGGTACCGCTTTTTTAGATAAGCATGAGAGATAGTGCAAACAGCCCCGAAACAGAAGGAATACAGCAAAATTCTTGACAATATACCTGCATTTATTAAAAAGGACAAATGAACTTTAAATATCTTTGGATTATAATACTTACGGCTTGCATCTTGGTAGGCCTTTACCACATCTTTGGCGTGGGAGGCTTTAGCTATCCGGAATACAACTTGCGTGCCGGTCAAGTATCGGATATCGAGCTAATAGCGCCCTTCGATTTCCCCATTTTGAAAAGCGCCGAGCTTTTGGACGAAGAACAAAAAATAAGCCTGGAAAACATCCTTACCCCCTATCGCTACGATGATGAAGCGCTGTTTGCGGCACTAAGCGCTTTGGATAAACTTTGGGCGGTATTTTATGCCAATCCGCAGGCAAATAGCGCACAAAAGGCGCAGGCTGCCTCCGCTGGCGGCTTCCGCCTGCAAGAGACGGATTTGGGCTTTGCGGCAAATATGGAAACGCTGAACACAACCTACAACAAGCTGCGTGCCGCTTTGGAAAATATCTATGAGCGCGGTATTTACAGCGATATCGATTCCGATAGCATCTGTGTATATATTCGCGATGTGCCGGTAATTCAGCCCGCCAGCTACTATTTGCAGCCGGAAGAAGCTTTGGCAGAGCTTATTCAGCAGGTGCCCGAAGCGGAAGGACTTTTACAAAGCCTGAAAGATCAATTCATTAGCAGCAATTTAGAGGTAGATGAGCAAATCCTAAGTGAGCTTACCCGCAAGAGCATCAACGAGATTCCGCAAACTGAGGGCATGGTATTGCAAAATGAGGTGGTTATCCGCAAGAATGCCCGCGTAAGCGAGCGCGATATCATCAAGCTGGAATCCCTGCAAGCCGCTTACCGCGACCGTAATCTGCAAAAATCGCCTACCAAACAGCTCCTTCTTGCACTGGGGATGTTTTTATATAGCTTCCTTATTTTGATACTGGCAAATCATTATTACGAAATGAATAGCAAGGATTCCCCGCAGAGCGCACTGGACTTTTTCCCACTCAATTTTGGTTTTATCCTGATTGTTGTATTTGGAGTGATTACCAATTCGCTTTTTGGTATCAATAACCTCCTGATACCTTTTGCGCTTACGGTGGTTTCCGCCGCCATCCTGATCGGGCTGGATTTTGGGCTGCTTTATGGCGTGTGTTCCATGCTGCTGCTCAATCCCTTTATCAATTGGGAAAGCTATACGCCGGTTATCTTTATCCTCAGCACGGCATTGGTGTTGCTAATGCTGCGCCGTCAAAAAGCGCAGCCGGATTACCTTTATATCTGGTTTTTCTTACTGATATCCAATACTTTGGTGAATCTCGCGCTCTCGATTTACAAGAGCGATACCATCTATATCCTCTTCCGCAATATCGGTTTTGGCATCCTCTCCAGCGCCATTAGCGTGGCGGGCATCTCGGTAATCGTTCCTTTTTACGAACGCCGCTGGCAACGCGCCACCCGCAAGACCCTCTTGGAATTGCAGGATTTTAACCATCCGCTGCTCAAGCAATTAGCCACCACCGCCGTGGGCACCTATCACCATAGCCTGATCGTGGGCAATCTCGCCGAACGCGCCGCGGAAGCGATTGGGGCAAATACCACTTTGGCGCGCGTGGGCAGCTATTACCACGATATTGGCAAGATTGTAAATACGGATTCTTTTACGGAAAATAACGAGCATTCAAACGAGATTCACGATGCCAAAAGCCCCACCGAAAGTGCGCAGATTATCAAAAATCACGTTACCGAAGGCATCAAGCTGGCAAAAGCGCATAATATTCCCCAGCCGGTGCTCGATATCCTGATGCAACATCATGGCGATAGTTTTATCCGCTATTTTTACGATAAAGCGGAAAAGCAGAATCTGGAGATCGACCCCGATGAATATCAATATCCCGGACCGCGTCCGCAGAGCAAAGAAGCCGTTTTGGTAATGATTGCAGACGTTTTGGAAAGCACCATCCGCTCCAAAAACATCCAAAGCGAGGCAGAAATCCGCAAGATTGTGGATGAAACCATCGCCCGTTTGCTGCGTGAAGGGCAATTTGACGATGCGCCTATTACCATGAAAGAATTGAATACCATCAAGCAACCGATGCTTCCGGTCTTGGGCAGCATCAACCGCAAGAGGCTGGACTACCCCGACACGCATGATAAATCTTGATATCGAAGGAGATTTGCCAGAGGGCATTACGCATGCCCAGATCGAAAGCATGGCAAGTACCATCCTGCAAAAAGAAAGACCAGACACAAGGCAGTTCCTTAGCCTTAAACTGGTTAATTCCAAAGAGATGCGAGAGTATAACCGTCAATATCGCGGGGTAGATGCCGATACGGATATTCTCAGCTTTCAGGGGGAAGATCTGCTGCTGGACGGCGTAAAAAGCAGCTTTTCCAATATTATTATTGACACAAATCAAGTGTTCAATCAAAAGGGTTTAAAAACATATAAAGAGGAACTTTGGCAGGTTTTGATTCATGGCTTGCTGCATATTTGTGGCTATGACCATATCAAAGCTCAGGACAAACAAGAAATGGAAGACCTTGAAGAAAACTATCGAAGGCTAATACCCGGAGGCAGGCTTGGGTAACGCATATTATTACTGGTTTATAGCGCTTTTACTGGCTCTTTCCGCATTTTTTTCGGGAAGCGAGACGGCGCTCTTTTCACTCTCCCGGGTTTACTTAAAAAAACTGGAAAAGTCCGATAGCAAACGCGGCAAAATGGTGATCAAACTGCTGGAGCGTCCGCGCCGTTTGCTCATCACATTGCTTTTGGGAAATACCATGGTAAATATGGCGATTTCATCCTTTAGCACGCTTTTGGTATATAAGCTCGCAGCAAATTATGGCTGGAATCTCCCCCTTGCCATCACCCTGCAAATCATTATCGCCACGGCAATTGTCTTGCTCTTTGGTGAGATTATGCCCAAACTCATCGCACTTTCCAAAGCCAATGAGCTATGCCTCAGCCTGGTGTATCCAGTAGCGGCAGTGCAAATTATCCTCTTCCCCGCCGTGTGGGTTTTTGAAATGATCAGCCTAATGGCATCCAGCAAGCAAAGCCAGGATCGCCATGTGGGGCAGCGTTTTACTAATGAAGAGTTTCATAACCTGATTCAAAGCGAATCCTCTTCCGGCACTCTGGAAGAAAATGAAAAGCGCATGCTGGTGGGTTTGGCGCGCTTTCGGGAAGCTACCATACGGGAAATCTATGTGCCGCGCGTGCGCATGACTGCCATTGCCGAAAATCAAAGCCTGGAAGAATTGCGTGATCTCATCATGGGTTCGGGCTATTCGCGCATCCCCGTATATCGCGGTAGCATCGACGATATTGTGGGCATTATCTATGTAAAAGACCTACTCCTTTACCCCGAAAAAGGCAGCATCAAAGAGCTTATGCGCCCCGCCTGGTTCGTAACCGAAAAGATGAAGATCCAAAGCCTGCTAAATCAGTTTAAAGCGCGCAAAATGCAGCTTGCCGTGGTGGTGGATGAATATGGCGGCACCTCTGGCATCATCTCGCTGGAAGATATTTTGGAAGAGATCGTAGGCGAAATCCGCGATGAATATGACCGCGATGAGATACCAGAGCTAAGCCACTGCGAAGATGGTAGTTCTATCATTAGCGGCGAATACAGTGTAAGGCTATTTAATAGCGAATTTGATGCTGATATCTCGGTGGAAGAATATGACAATATGGCGGAATTCTTGCTGGCTGAATTTAACCACGTGCCCGCAGTTGACGAAAGCTATATCTATGAGGGGCGTTTGCGCCTTACCATCCTGGAAAGCGATGAAAAGAGCATCAAACGCATCAAAGTGCATATACTTGGCGAATCATGAAGCGTAAGGTCCTTTTTGCATTGATACTATTTGCAGCGTGCACCGGCTGGGCACAAAAGCTGGAATATAAGGTGACTTCGCTGGGCATGAAAGTGGCAGATCTAAGCCTAAATATTACGGATAAACGCCTGCAAATCAAGGTAAGTAATTCCGGGCAACGCAGCCTTTTTCCGCATATCAATTACCGCTATTGTATCGATTGGAAAGAGGATTTTCTGCCGCAGCGCTATATCCGCCAAATCCATCAGGATGCGCTAAGGGATTCAATATGCACTATTTACGAAGATACTC
>JAQVIX010000002.1 GCA_028695495.1 Candidatus Cloacimonadota bacterium
TTTTAGGTATTAGGCGTTGCGCTCGTTTCGAGAGTAACTTGTTAGGTTTAAGACTTTTATTTGTGGCGTATTTGCGCAAATTAGCGGTGCTTAATTTTCATTTACAGGTAACCCATAACCCAAAATCGATACCCCCGCCATGAGCGCAGCTATGATCAACCTGCGCTTGCGCAGCCGTCATTATTCATCATTCATCATTCATTAGCTGAGCGCAGCGAAGCAAACCTCCCCGTCTGCCTCCCTCGCAATGCCCTCACCTCTACCCAGAATTTGCCGGTAGAGACGAGGGCATTGTGAGGGAAAGAGACGGGTGAGCGGCGGTTGGGGTTCCTGATACAAAAATGAACAACATAACAAGGAATATCTGGACATTATTTGTTGCGGTGTTCATTTTGGCAGAATGCCCCGAAATGCCATACCTATCCGATATATTTAACATGCCTGCCGAGCGGAACCCCGTTAGGGGTGGCATTTTAGATAGCATCCGTGTCACAGCACACAAAATGTAATAAAACCCCATCCCCTCCCTTTTTTATATTCAAAATCCCCGTGGATTTTGAATATAAAAAAGGGAGGGGATGGGGGATAAAAAGACAATTATCAAAATGCATCTATTACCCAGGGTTTATCTTGCCAAAATATCGCAAGCTCATTTTGGACAAGAACACCCTGGGCTATCTAAACTGCCACTCCTAACGGAGTTCTGCTCGGTTGTATGTTTTAGCATTTCTTGAGGGTACCAAATTCCGAACTTATCTGATAATGGTAAAATGAATAACACTACAAGGAATGTTCACACCTGAAATGTTCTGCTACTTGAAGTCAATGCGCTTGTGAAAGGCGTTGATCGGGTAAAAGGCGGATAAGCGCCATTAACTCCAAGGGCTTCCGTGTCCCGTGGAGTTTATGGCGGCAAAATATCTATGCCCTTTGCGTCAGCATCTGATAAACCATTGCGAGCCTGCGAGCAATACCGCCATTGTTCATTATTCATTTGCTTAGCGAAGCGAAGCTCCGCCACCATTTTTCATTCAATCAAATCTCCCACCAAACAATTCTTCCCCCAATCCACCTCATATACCACTATGTGAAAGCTCTCTTCCTGCGGCATCGCCTCGCTTATCATTAAAACCGTTTTGCCCCAGGGCATTAGCTCCACTTTTAGTTTTCCATTCACATGACCGCGGTGCCAGGCTTTGAGCGGATTGTGCAATTCATTTTGCTCGATATACTTCAAAAACCAATAGCGTTCGCTCTGCTGCATTAGCTCCCTTATTTGCAATATGCGCTTTTCGATAGGCGCTATCATTGTTTGCAATTCCGTTTGGCTAAAGCATAAGGCATCCCCCTGTAAATGGCTAATAATTTGCATTTGATTGATGAGGTCCACCACACGGCGGATGGGGCTGCTGGCATGCAGATATGCCCCTGCACCGATGCCGGGATGATATTCGGGGGTGGTAGAAAGGTATGCCGTATTTGTGGCATATTGCTGCTGTGAATCGTAATACTTATTGATATTGCGGTAGATGAGAGGAAGTTTTGCTTTGGCGCAAATCCCGGCAATGGTGGAATTGTAGAGGATCATTAGCTCTTCGATCAATACTCTACCGGGGCTTTGCGGGTCTATTTTTCGCATCTGCAACGTGCCATTATTTATACAAACCTGGTAATAGGGCAGCTTCTCTTCGTAGTTCTCCCGTTTTTCTTTGAGCAATTTGGCAATCTGGATTAGCGTTTCAAAGGGCTTTTCCATGGCGCGCCGGGCTACTTCGTTGTAGCTGAAATTGCGGGAAATCCCGATGCGTTCCAGCTTAAGTTCGTGCCTTATTATCTCATAAGCTCTGTCCAGATAGAAATATTGGGAGATTACCGGCATTATCCTGCCGCTTTTGAGGGAGAAGCGCTCTTGCACATATTGCGGCGGTAGCATGGAAATGGTTTCCGGCGGCAGATACAGCGAGGATACCCTATAGAGCGCTTCCTGAAATAAGGCGGTTCCAGCCTCTATCTGCCTTGCCACTAAACTGATATGGATGCCCAGGCGATAGCCCGCTTCCCGCTTTTCAAGGCTTATAGCATCGTCGTAGTCTTGGCTATCCTCATCATCTATTGAGAAAGCGCTTTGTTCCGCCACGGGCAAAGCTTCCCAAACCGCCTCTGCCAAAGGATAATCCTCCTCAAAAGCGATGGGCATGCCAGATGCTTCAAAAATGGGGTCTTGCGCCGTCTCGCCTAAGCTTCGGCGCAATCCGATTGCCAGATTCTGTACGCCTTTTTCGCCGGCAAAGTCTTTGAGCACTTTCTCCAAATCCTCTGTCTTTTCCCCTTGCAGATACGCCCTTAGTTCCTGCCGCAGCAGCCTGCTATCCGCCTCGTTTAGCTCTTCCTTGCCCGCCAAATAGTCTGTAAGGCGCTTTAGCCAATTCTGCCGTTCCTGCTTTGCTATCTGCTTGGTTTTCAATAGCATTGTCTGCTCTTCGCTAAGGCGGTAAAACTTCTCATGCTTTTGCTGATATAACAAAGACTGCTGCTTCAGGTGCAGATACAGTGCAAAACGCCATAAATCCGTTTCGATCTGGTATTTCTGGCAGATTTCGCTAAA
The DNA here is from genome assembly GCA_028695495.1 of Candidatus Cloacimonadota bacterium. Taxonomy (GTDB): domain Bacteria; phylum Cloacimonadota; class Cloacimonadia; order Cloacimonadales; family Cloacimonadaceae; genus UBA5456. Next base: position 2,606 of record JAQVIX010000002.1, read on the forward strand.
GGTTTCGCCTGCAAGCGGCAGCGCTTGCATCGTTTCACTAAGCCCCAAAGCTTGATGGTAAAAGCTCTTTAAGGCTTCCGGATTTTGGGCGCGGAGATCGCGGGAGACCAATAAAAGACGGGCGGGAACTAAAGTATAGCCTTCGCCTTCGGTGCCGGTAAGATGCAATCTATTGCCATCTATTTCGGTAATATAAGCAAAGCGCAGCATATTCTGCTGGTAAAAGAGAGCCACTTTGCCCAGGGAAGCGGTATCTATTTGCGGATGCGTCATAGTGTCCTTATCTTCATATTTGGGTAATAATTAACTGGCGCCCCTGGGAGGAATCGAACTTCCGACCAACGGTTTAGGAAACCGCTGCTCTATCCCCTGAGCTACAGGGGCGCACATCTAAAACAATCTTTTTTACTGCCGTCATTTCGTCAAGTTTACATTGACAAAATCCGGCGATTTATCATTCTGGCTTGCAAATAAATGCTTAAGATAAGGAATTAAAATGAGAATCGCAGTAGTTGGCGCCAGCGGTGAAGTGGGCAGGATGATCCTGCGTTACTTAGAAGAGCTGGATTTCCGCCCCAAAAGCCTGGATTTGTATGCCTCGGCAAAGTCCGCAGGCAATACCCTTTACTATTTGGATAAGGGTATAGAAATAAAAGAATTAACCGAAAGCAGCTTTGAAGCTGGATACGACTATGTATTCTTTGCTGCCGGTGGCGGAATTGCGCGCAGCCATGCGCCGGTGGCGGGAGTGCGTAGCAGCCTGGTAATCGATAATTCCTCTGCTTTTCGCAAAAATCCGGATATTCCGCTCATAGTGCCGGAGATAAATGGCGATCTGCTTAAAAGTTATCAGGGCATTGTATCAAATCCAAATTGCAGCAGCATTCAGATGCTTTTGCCGCTATCTGCGCTGGATAAAGCTTACACACTAAAGAAGATAGTGGTGGCTACTTATCAGGCGGTATCCGGCAGCGGATATGGCGGAATCCAAACCCTTTTGGCGCAGCGCGCGGGAGCCAAAGATAAGGGGATTTATCCGGAAATCATTGATCTGAATATAATTCCGCAGATCGGAGTCTTTATGGATAGCGGCTACAGCATGGAAGAAGAAAAGATGATAAATGAAACGCATAAGATACTGCGGAATGAAGAGATCGCCATCTCGCCCACCACCGTGCGCGTGCCCGTAATCTATGGGCACAGTGAGGCGGTTTATGCCGAATTTGAGCGCGATATCGAGCTACAGGAAGCGGGGGAATTGCTTAAGGCAGCGCCGGGTGTGCAGTTCCATGAAAATAACTATCTCTGTCCCCTGGATATTGCCAATTCCAATCTTTCCCACGTATGCCGCTTGCGCTATGGCGTGGATAGGCGCTCTTTGAACTTCTGGAATCTGGGGCATAATGTGCGCATCGGTGCCGCCGCCAATGCCGTTAATATCATGTTGAAACATATAGAGTTAAATAATGGCTAAGATAGATCTTGCCCAAATCCGCAAAGACTTGCATCAGATACCAGAGCTGGCGTTTGAAGAGTATAAGACCAAAGCTTATATCAAAAGAGCTGTGGAAGGCTGGCTGGCGGAAGCTGATATGCCTTGTGAACTCATTGAGTTTCAGCGCTCTACCGGGTTGCTATTGGTTTATCGGGGCGCTGTAGCAGGGGGTGCCTTTCAGCTTTTCCGTGCGGATATGGACGCCCTGCCTTTGGAGGAAGCTACGGGGGTGGATTTTAGCTCCCAGCATCCGGGCATTATGCACGCCTGCGGACACGATATCCATATTACGGTGCTATTGGGGCTTATCCATAAGGTATTGCAAAATAGACCGGCGGCGAACCTGCTCTTTCTCTTTCAGCCTGCCGAAGAGGGTAAAGGTGGGGCAGAGAGCATCCTGGGCGAAGGGCTGCTGCAACGCTATAATATATCAGAGGTTTATGCCCTGCATATTGCCTCTGGTATGCCGGTGGGCACCATCAGCAGCCGGGCAGGGGTCTTCTTTGGTATCCCGCAGGAGTTTGACCTCTGTTTCTATGGCAAATCCGCCCATGTAGCCTTTCCCGAAGAGGGGGTAAATGCTATTGCCTGTGCGGTAGATTTCTTGCAGGAGATTCAGCCGGCAATCCGGGAATTGGCAAAAGAAGAGCGCATTATCGTACACGTTGGCAAAATGCAGGGTGGGCGCATCCGCAACGTAATTGCCGATGAATGCTGTTTGGAAGGCACGCACCGCACTTTAAAGCGCGGCACCAAAGAGGCGGTAAATCAGCTTTTGGAGCACACAGCGGCGCGCGTGGCAAAACGGCACATGGCGCGGCATAGCCTCCAGCTTTTGGGTTCGTACGACCCCGTGGTAAACGATAAAAAGCTGTATCAGGAGTTAGTAAAACGCAGCCAGGCATTGGGTTATCAGTTCGTAGAATCGCCGGTAATGATGACGGGAGAGGACTTTGGCTTCTTTACCACGCTCTATCCGGGCTTGCTGTTTTGGCTGGGTGGCGGCTGCGAAGAGGCGCTGCATTCTTCCCGCTTTTTGCCGGAGGAAAGCGCCATTCAGGTGGGGACAGATGTGTTTTATGAGATGATCAGGAGGCTGTCCTGAAATATGCAAACAACACAACAATAAGAAATGTTCACCCCTGAAATGTAGGGGTTCAATGCCTTGAACCCGCCGAAATTAGCACGCAAAAGGTAATCATTGCGGATTATATACCAATTCCTTAGCGGTGTGCGCTACGCCTTGCGCCCCTACACTCCCAATGTGGCAGATATCGTGCTTGCTTTTGGCATTTCAGGACAACCTCAATTGAAAATTGAAAATGGAGAATGGAAGGTGTAAGCTCTACGCCCGCAAACCTATATCACTTCTACTTTACGAAAGCCTGTGGCAATAGGCACCATACCACCCTGTTTCTTATCCTGCGCTAAACACCTTGTCACCATCTCTTTATCCAAATCTTGTACATCTCGAATAAGCCCCTCCGGCAAGGGATATTTATCCAATTCCTCTATAATCCTTTGGTAATCCGCTTCGGGCAGATAGCCTTTGCGGTAGCTTTGTTCCACTTCACTATAGATTCCCATCACTACTGCATCCCCGTGTTTATAGCGATAATCCAGAAGCGTTTCATAAACATGCCCATAACTATGCCCAAAGTTTAGCAGCCGCCGGATGCCTTTATCATAAGGGTCTTCTGCGCATAGCCGCATCTTGTACAGGGCATATTCCATTATCTGCTCTGCATTGGGGATGCTGCCGGCTTGCAGGTTTACTTCGCTTAATTCATTACAGAGCAAATAGCTCTTCAGCATTTCCGCTTTGCCCTGGCGCAATTCCATTTCCGGCAAGCTCTTAAGGAACTCTGGATAAATGATTACCGCTTCTGCCGGGTAAAAGCTGCCAATCAGATTGCGATGCCCCAGATGGTTAAGCGCGCTCTTGCCGCCCAATGCCGCATCTACCATTGCCAAAAGGGTACTGGGATGTAGCTTTAAGCGGCAGCCGCGCTTGAAGGTGGCAGCAGCGAAAGCGGCAATATCGCAGGTAATCCCTCCGCCTAATACCTGTATTATCTCGCTGCGGCGCAGCTTGTTCTTTGCCAGGAACTCATATATTCCCGCTAAGCTCTCCCAGCTTTTTGTTTTCTCACTGGCTTTTAGGGGATAAATTGCCAAACTTTTGTCAAATAGCTCTGGATATAGTGCCAAAAGCTTTTCATCGCAGATTATTACGCCTTCCTGAGGGGATTTTAGGCTGTCGCAAAGCCTTATCCTCTCCGGCGCTAGGTAGTAGCTCTTCATTACTGCTTGATAAGTGCTAATTTGCCTCGCATAGTATTGCCCTTATCATCCATAATGGCAAAGTAATAGATGCCGCTGGCTACCAGATTCCCAGCCTTATTTCTGCCGTCCCATTCAAAGCGGGAAAAGAGGTTTTCCTTTAGCTCCTGGATCAAAAGCCCGCTGGCGCTATAGATGCGACATTCGTTTTTGCCTTTGGGCATGCTGTCGCTGGGCAAGTTCACAAGCTGTACGGTGCTTTTGCCATTGGCGTAAAAGGGATTGGGAAAGGCTTTTACTTCGTTTAACTGGCTGTTTGGCTTTATGCTACGCCCAATCCTTAAGGTGTTTAGCCCATCGGGAGTGCCTATCAGCAGTTTGCCGTCCAGGGGATCGTAGCCCAGCGAGATAATGCGGTCGGCAAGTAGCGGACTATTATCTTTGTAATAACTGGTAAAGCGCTCCGTTACAGGGTCATACATCGTTATCCCATGGTCATAGCTACCCACCCAGATTCTACCAAAGGGATCGCCATAGATGGAGTTTGGCACGGTGGTAAAGCTGCCCCAAAGCCGCTCTTCATCCTCATAGTAAAGGGTTTCGTTTACCCATTCATTGCGCTCAAAGGAATATTTCAGGCGTTTGATATTGATGTCGTAGCGATACCAATCCTCTTCGTCCCACATATACAGCCCAGAACCGGAGGCGATGAAGTGATACCAACCGGCATAAGGGGTTTTGGTGCTTGCCACGCCGTAGATGGTGCCGCTATTCAATTCTGGCGGCATATTCGTTTCCCATAGTGCACCGTCTGTTTCGGGGATGCTGTCGTGTTTCCAGATACTTAGCCCGTTATCGTATTCGGTGCCAAAGAAGTATTGTCTGCCATTGTGGTAAGCGTTTAATACCCGCTGGGAGTTGCTATTCTTAAGGGTAAAATCACGTATTTTGGTGAAATCAGGGGCAATTACGCTTACACCATCGTCGTAGCACAATACCAGCATATTGCCGTGAAGGTCGCGATGGATGCCGTGCACGGTATTGCCCAAAATCTTTGGAGTATTGGGGAGATAATCGGTATATTGCACCCAACCGCTGAGGTCATAATCCTGTACGCCGCGTTTGGTAAGGCGCAGCCATTTGTCATCTGCCTCGTCGTAAATACACACGGCATTGAACCAGCCATTGTCTGCCGGCTCGGAGTCCCAGGTGCCAAACCACATTCTGCCCTGCGTATCTTCCGTTACTTGCAGGATGTTATCCGAATGCAGTGGGCTATTGTGGATATTGAAGGTATGCCAGTCGCTGCGGTTATAGCGGCTTACGCCCAGCGTGCCCTTGGGCACCATCTGATGCCCGATATTGCCGCTGGAAAACCACAGATCATTCCGGCTATCACTATAGCTAAAGCTTATTCTGGGAAAGCCGATGCTTACGGGGTTATATACCAGCCAATTGTCATCTTCCCAGCGGGCAATGCCTTCGCCCCAGGTGCAAAGGTAAATCTGCCCGTCATATTCCTGTATGTTGGCGATGCTGGCAATGCCCAAACCCGCTTCATTTTCACGGAAATAGCGTATATCATCGCCGGGGGATACACTTACCAAAAGCGAGTCCGAATCCCGTTCATAGCGAAAGCGGCTGTGGTCCCAGCGTCCGTTGGCAATCCATAGCATGCCGTCCGATGCCATCAGGATTTGCGATATATCCTTTATGTGTTCTCGCTCCAATACTATTTCCTGCCAGGTGTTTGCGCTTATTTCTTTGGTAAATACACGTCCTGAGGAGGCTATCGCCATCTTGTCTCTATTTAGCGAAAAACAGTAAGGTGCTATTATCGGAGGCAGTCCGGCGGCATCATCGCCCAATTTATGCCAGCTGCTATCTACATCCAGGGAGTCGATATGCACGTAGTTTATTCCCGCTTCGGTATTTAGATACAGCAGTTTATCTTCCGTTAAGTGCATCTCCAATACATTGTCGTGCAAAAGTGCATCGTGAGTATTATAGCGGGTATATTGGTTTAGCATCAGCGGGAAATTGATGCCAGAGAGGTAGCTATAGCTCGCCAGCCCCTGCGTGGTGGCTACCAGGATAGTGTTGCCATATTCCAGGATGGCGTTTATGGAAAGCGAGGGTAAGCCTAATTCCAGGTTCAGGTTTTGCACTCCGGCATCGCTTACAATGCTGATGCCATCATTGCGCGAACCCAGCCAGAGCCGCTCGCTTCCTTCTATCTTTGCTAGGCGGTAGATGTCGTTCGATACTATCCCCTCGCCGGTATTGATGTGCTTTAGCTCCTTTAGCTCATTAAAAGGCAGGCTCTCCGCCCCTTGCAGCTTCAGCACTCCGCCCCAGCTACAGATATAGATATCATCACCTTCTTTTTCCAAATAGTAGCTGTGGTTAGTATTGTTTATCGTTCCCCAATTCTGCGCCGCCAAAGCGCTTAAGCTAAGTATTATTAGCAGGATAAAGTATGTCTTCTTCATGGTTTTTGTCCTTTGCGCATCAAAAGATAAGCTATTATTACCGCCATTGCCAAAAGCAGCAGCAGTAGCGAAAAGAGCACCTTCTTATCGGTAAAAGAAAAGCCGATAGCGATAAGCCCAAATAAAAAGGTAATGAAATAAACGATGCCGGCAATGCTCTTTTGCGAGAGTCCAAAGGCGAGCATGGTGTGATGGATATGTGCTTTATCGGCACTCATGATCTTGCCCACGCGGATGCGGCGAAAGATGGCTAAGAGTATATCCAAAAAGGGGATAGCCAACGCTGCGAGGGGGATGATCAGGGTCATGGAAGTAATGCCCTTAAATTGGGATACTCCTGCCGTGGAGATGGCAGCGATATTTAGGGCGATATACTGCGCTCCCGTTTCGCCCAGGAAGATCTTGGCGGGATGGAAGTTATAGCGCAAAAAGCCCAAGAGGCCGGCAAAGAGGAAGCTGGAAAGGCTTATTACCAGCAGATGCTGTTCCAGGATGCCTACTGTAAGCAGCACCAGCGCCACGATGGCGGAGATGCCCGCTGCAAGACCGTCCATGCCGTCAATAAGGTTTATGGCATTGATTACCACCACATACCAAAGCACCGTTATCGGAAAGGAGAGCCAGCCCAGGATCAAGTGCTCGCCCAGGGGGTTGGTAAGGTATTGCACTCGGTAGCCAATGATATACATGATGATGCCCAGGATAATCTGCCAGATAAGTTTATAGCGCGCGGGGGTTTCAAAGCGGTCGTCCAATAGCCCAAAGGTAAGCGCCAATACACTCACTGCCGAGAGATCGAAATACAGGCGGCTTATCTCCTGCCCGCGGGTAAAGAGCGCCAAGAGCACCTGCACCAGGATGATGGGCAGGGCAAAGGAGAGGCCTCCCGCTTCCGGCGTGCTCACCTTGTGGATGCGCCGCTCATTGGGATGGGCGATAATGCCGTGCATGATGGAAAAGTGCATATTCAGCGGCACCAAAAGCAGTGTGGCGATAAAGATAAATAGCGCAGCAAGGATAATGATAGTGGTCATGATGGCGTTTCCCCTTCATACAGCGCGCGATAGCCATCCACCATGCGCCCGTAATCGCAGAGTTCTTTCACCTTCTTAAGCGCCTTTTGCCCTTTCTGGCGCGCTATTTCCTTATCCGAGGCAATCCCTGTAAGCCCTTGGATAAAAGCCCTTTCATCGTCCAGAGGCAAAATCCAGCCCACCTCGCTATCCACAAGCTCGCGGATGGAAGGGATATCCGAACCGATCACCGGCAAAGCTGCCTGCATGGCTTCGATAATGCTAAAGGGCATGGCTTCCCAGCGCGAATAGAGGATGAAGGCATCGAATACCGCCAGCCAGGGGCTTACCTCGCTATCCCAGCCCGGCAGCAGGATGCGCTCACTAAGGCGATAGCTCTCTACTATGCTCTTGCACAAGGCGTAATGCTCGCCATCACCCAGTATAATGAACTTGAGAGTAGGGCATAGGCGGCAGGCTTTGCAGATACCGGTAATTAGATTGATTACATTCTTCTGCGTGGAAAAGCGGATGGTGCTGCCGATTACGAAGCTCTCTTCGTCCTTTTTTGCGGTGGGGGATAGCCTTAGCTCTTTCTGCGCATTGTAGATGGTGAATGCCTTTTCCCTCGGCAAAAGCCCTAATTTCAGGGACTTGATGCGGTCGCTGTTATTTACAAATACGGCATAATCCCCCGCCCAGTGCCCCAGCCTTTCCATCTGTTCGTAAAACTTCTGCACGATCTGCTTTTGATGCGGCTGAAAGGCGGTGCCATGCGAGGTAAAGAGGATGAGCGGCACCCTTGCCAAGCGTGCTGCCAGCCTGCCCAAAAGCCCCGGTTTGGAGCTATTGGTATGGATGATATCTATCTTATGTCGCTTTAATAGCCAATATATTTCGATAAAGCTAAGCAGATCCAAAGGCGAGATGGCATGCCTAAATGTATATATGGGAATGAACTGCCAGCCGCGCTCTTTTACCGCAGCTACGAACTCGCCGCCCGCTTTGCCTGCAACAAAGATCTCGTATTCATTCTCCGGCAATCCCTCCAAAAGATGCAGGGAAAAGCGCTGCACTCCGCTCATTAGCGGAAGGAGTTGCAGGTGCAGAAGGCGCTTTTTCATCTATTGTACCAGGCGAATTACTGCCACGGATTCCGCCTTAACGTTCTTAAAGTGCAGGGTATTGCCATCTATTTTGGCGCTGATACCATCGATCTCGCGCACCTTCTGCTCTCCTTGAATATGCAGGGCAAAGCTTGGCAAATCATCTGGAAAATATACCCTTATCTCATATTCCCCTTCTTGTATGGTAACCCGCGCCCGCTTTTCCCACCAATCCGCAATCTCCAGCGGCGTAGCGTTCCAGGCATTGGAGCTACTTATCAAAGCTAAGAAGTATGAATAGAGGTTTTGGGCATAGCGGATGTCGTGATATGCCGCCAGGGAGAAATCCAGAGAAAAGATGCCATGCGTGGTTTTACTCACCTTTTGGAAATAGCGTTTAAGCTCGGATTTGGCATGGTCCAGCGTCATGAGCTTACGTTTATTGATGTGTAAGTAATTATCCCGAAACACACTGGGCAGTATCAGGTAAGAAGCCTTGCCATTGATATAAGGATGGTAGGGGAAGCTACAGGAATTGTAAAAGCCCGGCGCTTCCTTGAAAGCGGTGCTAATGCTGTATTTAGGCTCTATTTTATCCTGCAATTCCATGATTTCCAGGTTCCAGGTATAGCCATATTGCTTTATGCCCAGCTCGCTACGCGCAAGCTGATGCAGCATCACCTGTTTTTGGCGCAGCATCTCATCCCGCGTAAGTTTATCATTACTAAGGATCAAGCCTATCTCGCAGCCCTCGTTTAGGCAGGCTTGAATCTCTTCCTGCAAATCCGGGTCTTCCAGCGAATAATCTATATCCTCGCCTTTCTCCACCGCCAGATAAAAGCAACTGCGGCAGTTATTTTCCTTTTCCAGCCGGCGGTATTCCTCAAAGTTCCAGTACAATTCATAATTCGTAAAGATATACTGCATTTGCCCCTTGAGATTGTGGAAAAGCTGTTGCAGCTTAAGGGTAAACAGCAAACCGAGATTATCCACCAGCGAGAGAATCAGCGAGCTGGCATTCCATTTTTGCAGGTTTTCCACACTGTGGCATAGCATTAGCGCACAGCTCTCATTTTTTGGCCACAATGCCTTTTGCGCCAGAGGGATACGCTGTGTGCGGGCATGTTCTTTGAGCATGGATTCTATCAGCCATAGCATGCTATCCACCGCCGGAGAATCCCGATGCGGATAAAAGGCGCTATTTTCATCTATAAAGCGTTCGTTGCCCTTCGCCCCCGGCTGCATAATCTGCTCTGCCTGCGAGAGATGAAAATAGATATTGCCCACCACGTCGATATTGATCTTCCCGCCGCAGGTATCGCTATCGATGTAGTTCTCTGCCGCATGGTTAAAGGGTCTGGCAGTAATTACTTGCGTGGGATACAGCAGCTTTAGTTCGCGCATATTGCGGCGCAATCTCTCCGGATTGTAAGATACGCGCTCATATAGCTCCATCTCGCAGATGATAAAGATGGTGATCAGTTTCTTAGCAAGGTCTTTTACACTCTTTTCATCCGGCTCTGTGGGGCTATAAATGATGAAGATATCGTTCTGCTTCAGCTCATCTATATTATTGATAAAACGATAGGCATAGCCCCGGTTATCGAAAATGTAGCGGAAGCTGAACTTAATCTCGTTCATAAAGTGCTGCAATTTATTATCTATAAGGATAGCGATCATGCGTCCATTGATTCCATTATTTTATTTTGTGCCAAGTTATCTTAATCGCCTGTGTAGTCAAGCGGATTTTCATTATTTTAGCTTTTATCCGGTTTTAAGGCGAATAAATAGGCATAAACTCAGGATGCTTGACAAAAATCCCGTTCCTATTCACCTGTCCTTAAAACCGTTCGCTGCCTAAGCGACACGGCGAAGCTTTGCCCAAAAAGGAGAGCCATGCTCTTTATCCTATTTATTCTACTCCTGATGCCCGCCGCCCTCTTTGGTTATTTGGATCCCGGCTCCGGAGCAGTACTGATCAATTTGCTCATTACCGCTGCTGCCGCCCTGCTTTACTCCCTCAAAGGTCTGTTTTTCAGGCTTTTGGGTAAAAAGCAAGCAGCGCAGCCCAAACGGCAAGATATCCAGCTTGCATTACTTAGCGAAGGAAAGAACTACCGCCTTAGTTTCCAGCCGCTTATCGAAGCGCTGACAGCGCGGGAAATCCATTTTGCCTATTATACACTGGATATCGAAGACCCCTTGCTGAAAATAGATAACCCCTTCTGCCACAATCGCTTTTTAGGCTTTGGCGCCTTGGGCAAATACCGCGCCAGCAATCTCAAAGAAGCTTTGCTGCTTTCTACCACTCCCAATATCTCCTGCGCCGGCTACCCCATCAAGCGTTCGCCCCATACGCATAAATTGATCCACTTTTTCCATTCGTTGATCGATCTATCCATGTATAGAAAAGGCTCTTTGGATTTTTACGATGCAGTTATCCTGCCCGGAGATTACCACATCGCGCCCATCCGGCATTTGGAAAAACTGCGGGGCTTAAAAGAGAAAGAGCTTATCTCGCTGGGCGCACCTTATCTGGATTTATTGGCGGAAGAGAAGGCAGCGCAAACGTCGATTAAGCGGGAGAAATGCCTGCTTGTCGCCAGCTCCTGGGGAGATAAGGGGCTTTTAACTTATTGCGGGATAGAACCTTTCCTGCCTTTAGCGGAGAAGGGCTGGGAGCTTATTATCCGTCCACATCCGCAAGACCTTAAAAAATCCCCGGAATTGATTCTGAAGCTGCAGAAACAAAGCGCAGCCAAACCCAATATCATCTGGGATTTTGCCCTCTCCGGCGCTCAAAGCATGCAAAAAGCCAGCCTGATGCTTTCGGATACCTCGTCCATCCGCTTCGATTTTGCCTTTCTCTATGAAAAGCCGGTACTTAGCCTGGAAATACCCGCCGTTGCCATGCCCGGTTTTGAGCGAGATGATTTGTCGGAAATCTGGAGCGAAGGCGCAGCACAAGAGATTGGTATGGTTATAGATAGTGAAACGCTGAGGCAAGACCCAGAAGGATATTTACTCCAAACTCTGCAAAGCTTTGATGCTGCGCGCATTCGTAGCTACCGGCATGCGTTGGTAAGGCATTTTGGTACAGCGGCATCCGCCATTGTGGATTACCTTGCCTTAGAATTAGAGTCTCTTAAATCCCTATAAATATAGATTATGAATATACTGTTAGTCCTCTTTCTCATCTCGCTGGGCACCTCGATCTTGCTGCAGGTCTTGAACTGGCTATTCAGGGCAATACCGGCGCGGGAAGCGCAGGTGCAAGCGCTATTGGCTCCGCAACTTGCCGAATTGCGCAGGCAATATCGCGGCATGGAATACCAAGCCAAAGAGCGCGCCATTTTCCGCCGCTACCGCTATCATCCCATCCTCGCTTTACGCAGCGCTTTACCGCTCTTTTTCCAGCTTCCTTTCCTCTTTGCCGCATTTCGCATTATTAGCCGCATGCCTGCTTTGGAAGGGCAAAGCCTGGGCTTTATCCTGAATCTGGCAGCGCCGGATAGCTTGATCCTGGGCTACAATATCCTGCCTTTTGTAATGACCGGCATCAACCTGCTTACCGCCTTGCTCAATCCGGATTTCCGCCTGCGGGAAAAGCTACAGGCTATCTTTATCGCCCTCATCTTTTTGGCTATTCTTTACAATGCACCCGCTGCGCTACTCATCTATTGGAGCTTTAATAACCTCTTTTTCCTGTTGCGCACCCTTGTTAATCGCTTGCGCTATAGAGGCAAAGAGCGTCTCGCCGATCCGCTTTGGGAGAGCTTCTGCCAAGCCCTGCCGAAGTATTTAGAAGGCGTAGCCCTACCCTTTTTGCTGCTCATCGTGTTTGCCAATCTCCTGGAATATTTAGCCGATGGTGAAGGGCTGTATTTTTACCGCTTTTCCAAAACCGTGCCGCTAATGTTTGCCAGCGCAGCGCTTTACTTCCTCTTAAACTGGCGGGATAAGGGAAGCCGGCGCTACAAATGGGGGCAGATGGCGGGGATATTGCCTCTGCTAAGTGCGGCTCTTTTACACCTCAGCGGCATCCACCCCTTTCCCAGCCAACGTTATGTGATATTTGCTTATCTTTGTGGAGCTTACCTCGTTTTGGCATTCATCTTGAGCATAATCCAAAGCTTGATTCCCAATTCCGCACCCCAAACCGCTCACAAGAGCTTGCAGCCGCGCCCCTCTTTCTGGCAGAATGCCTTGTTGGTATTCATTTTAGGTCTCATCCCCTCGCTGCATTTGGCGGCGGTGAACCCCATGTATCTCAATGGCTGGTTTTATCCCCTCTTTCTGCTTTTACCTTTCCTGCTTATCGGCTTGGCATATTTGCTTTTAAGCCTCTTTAGCCGGCTCTGGCGCTCAGCAAAAGGCAGCTTTCCGCCGCTGGCATATTCGCTTGTCTTTACCGCACTCTTTTTCTATCTGCCGGTATTTCGGGCGATGATGCAAAAGAATAGTGCCCATGATGGCGACTTTTGGCTGTTGCTTTTAGGAACGCTCAGCCTTGTTTGGTTCTTTAGCCAAAAACAAGGTAATAAGGAACTTAGCACATCTGCACGCCAGCCCTTAGCGCGCCCATTTTATGTATTTCGCGCGCTATTAATCGTCTTTTTCATCTTATCCGCCTTCAATTTCGGTAGTTCCATTTTGCAAGGTGAAAAGCCTTCGCAGCGTAAATTGCAGGAGATTCCGCCCTTTTTAGCCATGCTCTCGCTTAAAGAGCTGCCAAATATCTATCTCTTTGTATATGATGGGGTTCCGAACCCACGGGTGTTTCGCGAACAGGGCTTACCTCTGGACAAGCTGGAAGCACTATTTGAACGCTATAACTATACCCTGTATGAAGATACTTATACTCTGGGCAATGAAAGCCTGAATAGCATGGCAATGACGCTGAATATCACCGGCGAAGAACCCGCCTCACAAAGCAAAATGCAGGATATCTATAGCGGCAATTCGCTGATCAATCTCTTTTTGCGCCAGCACGGATATAGCAGCTACAATCTCTTAGAAAACTATTTTACCGGCACTTACGCCATGATAAATGAAGACCTCATTACCGAGTATTATCCGCCCAAAGAGCTATCGGATGTGCAGTCCGACTTTTTCCTTACTCTCCTGCGGGGGGTAATGCAAGGGGAGTTTCGCTTTGATACCAAAGGAATTATGGCAGAAGACCGCCATACTGAAGACGATCGTCAAAACCGCAAGCACGAGCTAATCCGCGATCAGGTAAGCCCGAAGTTTGTAATCGATCAAGTTTCAAAACCCAGCCATTCGCAAAACTCCGGCAAATGCCTGCCAAACGAGACCGAACTTTGGATAGAGCGCTTTGAGGAAGCTATGGTGTATTTGGCAAATGATCTCAAAGCGCTTTCTGAACATGATCCCAATGCCATTGCCATCTTTATCGGCGATCACGGTCCCTCGCTTTTGGGAGATTGCTATGTGTTGCAAAACTATAAACGCGAGGAGATTACGGCAGAATTGATCTGGGATAGAATCGGCACCATGGTCGCCATTCACTGGCCGGATGCCACGCGCGCCCGCAAATACGACCAAAATCTTACCGTAAATCAAGACCTCTTTGCCGTAATCCTGGCATATTTGGCAGATGACCCCAAACCCTTGCAGCTTATGCCAGATCGCAGCTTTAGCGGCTATGGTTTGCTCACCCGCCCGCCCATCCATTTTAAGGAAGGGAAGGTGTTTTAAGCTGGGGGGTCTGGCTTTTTCGGCTGAGGCACAGTGCAGCTTTTAGTATTCATCCCAAATCAAAGTGATATTCCCCGCCCGGATTGTAATACATCAGATGCCAGGCATATACCCGCTTATCAAGATAAGTTCCTAATGCGGGCAATTCCTTGCCAATCTCGCTTGTCGCGCGTTTGATCGCTTTATTTACAGAGCGCACCACCTGCTTTTCCGAACTCATAAAAGTGCTTAATTTCCCGCTTTTGCGCATTACGTCATTCAAATAGCGGCAGAGAAAATCCATCTCCTCTTCTATTTCCTCCAGCCAGGCAAGGTCATTATATTCCAAGTGTAATGCCTTTTGCGCAATCAGGAAGTTCAGGCGCGCACCCACCTCTTTTACGGTTTGCCAATCCGCTTTGTAGATGGGCGGTAAGTCGTCAAAACTATAAAGATGCTGCGCCACGCGCTCAATATCCGCTTGATTCGCAAGCAGGCGATATTCTTCCGGCACCGGATTCAGGGCGTTGTAGAGATTCATCGCATAATAGCGCCTGCCAGGATTTTGCAGCAATTCCAGCAGGTATTTCATGCCAATCGAGAGCCGAAAGCGGTATTCTTCTCCCTCTGTTTTAATGTGCAGGTGTTTGGAATGCACCTGTAAGTAAACTGTTTTGGTATCCATTTCAATCCTCCAAGATTTAGTAATGCTCATTATTTGTCCCATAATATAAGTAATGCTTAATTTGTCAATGGAAATATAAGTGCTGCTCATATATTTTGTTTGTGTTATGGCTTAAGTAGTGGGATAATTGATAAATAGCTCATGCTATTTGAGATCAATAAACGAGCTTGAGATGGTTCCGAAATGTCAAATCCAAGCACGATATCTGTAACATTGGGTGTGTAGGGGCGCAAGGCTTTGCGCCCGTTTTTTAACAAAACGTGCGCGCTGCGCACACCGTAATAAATTGATACTGAGTCCGTAATGATTAGCTATTGCGTGCTAATTTCGGCGGGTTCAAGGCATTGAACCCCTACATTTCAGGTGTGTACATTTCTTGTTGTTGTGTTGTTTTTCGTATTACTGGACAGCCTCTCCGCTCGGCAGCCAAGCTCTTGGTTTAATGGCGCTTATCCGCCTGTTGCCGTATCAACGCCTTATACAAGCGACATTGACTTCAAGCACCGGAAACCGCCAACCATAATAGTTCGTGAAGTCTATGGCGGCTGTAATTCCCGATAAGAAAATACATATCTTGCCGCCATAAACTCCACGGAGCACAAGCGACATTGACTTCAAGGGGCGGAAATGCTCGCAAGCTCGCAAATGAACAATGAATGATGAATGATGGCGGCTGCGCAAGCGCAGGTTAATTTAATAGCTGACGCTCAGGGCAGGGTTATCGTGTTTGAATCCAGGAGTCTATGGCGGCTGTAATTCCTTTAGCAGATGTTAAGTGATAGGTTTTAGGTGTTAGGCGCTGCGCTCGTTTCGAGAGTAACTTGTTTGGTTTAAGACTTTTATTTATGGCGTATTCGCGCAAATTAGCGGTGCTTTGTTTTCACTTAACAGGTAACCCATAACCCAAAATCGATAGCCCCGCCACGAACGCAGCTTAATTCTACATTTTACACTCTACATTCTACATTTGCGAGCTTGCTCGCATCCCGTTTGCCTCCCTCGCAATGCCCTCGTCTCTCCCCGCATTTTACCGGTAGAGGTGAGGGCATTACGAGGGCGAGATATGAGTATAACTAATATTAAAGCATAAAAAATAAGCATTACTAATATTTTGCTTGACATAAATCCCATTTCCCCAAAAGCTGTCCTTAAAATAAAGCTCTCAGGAGGGAAAAATGAAAGCAAAAATGAAAATGCTGCTCCCCGGTTATACCGGAAACATGGATGATGTAGTGGTTTACTACAATTCCAAACTGAACAAAATGATCGTGCGCCGCAAGGTGAAACCCAAAAGATGCGTTTCCACGGCGCATACCACGCTTATCTTTGCGCTGGCAAGGCGCATTGGGCTTAGCGCTGCCTGGCATCAGGATTGCCAGCGTTATATTGATTTTTACAATGCCAAAAACCGCAAGCAGGGCAGGGCATTGGCATCCTGGCCTGCTGTTTGGTTAAAACTGATGACGGCACAAACAAAGGCGCGTCCTGATCTGGATTTTGCCGTGCTAAGCCGGCAAGAACTAATGCAATTGGATTTGCCTTGTCTTTCAATAGCGGGCAGCGTAGAAGCTGGGTTTTTGGAACCGGTGATGGGCTGGCAAAGCTTGAATGCGCTTGTGTAAAGCTCTTTTCTATGAATGGCTTATCTGTTATGGTAAAAACACTATAAGGTACATTGATGCTAAAACTTTTCAAGGGATTGAAGAAAAAGTCTGAATGGCAAATGCCTTCTTGGGCGCAGTACCGGCTCTTTCTAAGCGGTATCTGTAAATTTCAGAACTGGAACGATACTTACGCCAATATCGCGCGCCTGCATAAATCCCGCTTTTTTGTGCTGCACCACGAGCTTTATACTTTTTCTGAACGGCTCTTGGATATTGCCCGGCTGGAAAATGATATGGGCTGGAAAGCCAATTATTTCGTGCCCAATACGCCGGACTTGATGCAGCATCCGCCCCTGAAAAAGCTTATTTCTTTGGGGCACGATGTGGGATTGCTTTACGATATGCTGGGCAATTTGAGCGAGCGGTATAGCGATAATCCTAAGGAATTATACCAGCGTGCCTGGGCGCAATTTGGCGATATTTTAAGGCAAAATCATGCCCTCAATATTCGCTGCATTGCGCCTTACGTACGCAAGGAAGGCATTGATAATAGCCTATTGTGGCAACGCTTTAACTACCGGGTGCAAAATATCCTCTGCGATAGTGATCTGGATTTTCGCGAGGATAATATCATCACATTCCTGGTACAAAAAGGGGAGATCCAATATTTTAAGCGTGATATCTATGGCAGATATTTAGTTCAAAAATCCACCAAAAGCATACAAGACCTTGAAGACCTGGGTAAACGCCTGAAACATGGGCTTTTGGTGCCGCGCGTAGTGGTAAAAATCCGCTGGGAATAAAGGAATTATTATAGTATTTATGCAAAAACATTATTCCAAACTAATCTGGCTCTGGCTTGTATTTCTGATTTTATTCAATGTGATGCCTTTGGGGAATGCAGATTCATTGAATAAGAAAAGACTTTTTGAATTACGCTTGGATTACTTCGTCCATAGCATCATCTTTTTGGGCTTTGCCTGGCTCTGGGTCTTTTCCAGAATTATGCGTTTTCAGTTCTTTGGCAAGCATGAACGCCTGAAATATGCTTTTATCATCATCCTCGCCGGTATCGGGCTGGAATACCTGCAAAAGCTCGTGCCCTGGCGCAGTTTTAATCCCATCGATCTCTATTTCAATCTCTTTGGTGCGGGGGTGGCGCTGCTCTTTTTGGCGGTGGGGAGGCGGGAGACTCCTGATCAATAAAGACTTAAGTTCAAAGATGGTGGGTAAGAAAGAGAATCTTGATCTAAAACAGGAATAATGATGCCCTAAATCGTTTCGTATTCAAGTTGAACAGGTGTTTAGAAGATGCCTCGAAATGCCAAAACCAAGCACGATATCTAACGAAACGGGAGTGTAGGGGCTTGAGGGCTTTGCGCCCGCTTTTTAACAAAGTGTGCGCGCAGCGTACACCGTAATAAATTGATAAATAATCCGTAATGCTTACCTGTTGTGAATAAATATCGGCGGATTCAATGCCTTGAACCCCTACATTTCAGGTATGGACATTTCTTGTTGTTGTATTGTTTGCGTATTTCAGAACAGCCTCAAGCTCGTTTATTAAGCTCAAATTGCAGAAACCAGCACATCATTTTGCTTATACCAATAAAAACCCCCAATAAATGTTGATTTAGCAGAAAAGAGTCAACCTATTTCAGTTAAAACACCCTCATCACATTTCCCAAAAACAAGCCACAAGAACACGCTTTTTGTGGCTTTTTTTTATCCGGCCTAAAAACCCAATAAGCCGCGGCGAAAAATAACTGAACTTGAGCCTTGTATAAGTTGAGTTCTCTCTTTCCACCAACCGGTGCAGGGATACACCACAAAAGAATCGGGTTCAACCCGCGGGTTCCGAATTACCGCGGGTTTGGAAGGCAGCTTTACCTATGAGGGAAGGGAATGCTATCCGTTTTTAATAAAAAAAAGCAAATACTAATTATTTTTATTGACACAAACAGGCACTCTAATATAATGAAAAAATGAAAGGAATATTTTGATAAAACTATGCAAACAGACGCTTATACTGCCGTATTAAACCAATTGGCGTTGATGTCTCGCGATCCTTTGATTTACCTGGCTATCGACGAAAATGCCGCGAGCTTTTCCGAGGATGAGATCATCGCCATCCGCATCGCCAAGGCTTATGCTTTGGCAGATACTTTGCGCCTGGAAGAAGCTTTGGACCTGGCGCGGGAGAATCAACGGCTTTTAACAAGCACAAACCGCCCTAATTGCAATATATTGAATTACTATACTATCGTTGCCGTATATGTGCGGCAAGGCGTTCAGGAAGCGCTAAATGAAAAGCTGCGCAATGTATCTACATTAATCAACGGTCGTAGCGATATGGGAATCCGGATATTGGTGCAGTGCATGGATTTGGGTGCATCGTTCAACACTATAAACAGGAAAGAATTGCAGCAGGGATTGCAAGCTATTATCAAAAATCTGGAGCTGGTGGAGCATCCCGTTATACGCACCCTCATTTTGCGTTTTTTGGGCAGAATCTATATGGATATCCGGCAATATGATCTGGCGCAAAACTACCTGCTGGCGGCTTATGATGCGGCGCAGAGGGATCAATTGAATCTCTATTTGCTGGAAGTTTGCAACGATTTGGTGGCTACTTGCGGACAGCTGAAGCTTTCTGAACGGGCAGAGCGCTTTTTTGAGCAGGCACAAAGCCTGATAGAGCAATTAAGGCTTTCTTTCTTCAGAGTTTACCTCTTTTTCAATTATGGCGTGGCAAAATACCGGCAAGAGGACTATCGCGCTGCGATTTTGTTCTTTAGGGACAGCCTGGAGATTTTGTCGCAAAGTGGTTTAGATTTTGAACGGCTGGAATTTAGTACGCTCATCTTTCTTGCCAATGCCTTAAATGCGCTGGATGAAGAAGAGAAGGCTTTGGAATATTGGCTTTTGGCAGAAAAGCGAGTAAAGCGAGCAGGTGCGCTGGAAATGCAGGCGGAAATCTCCTTAAATATTGCCAGAGTGCAGATTAAACAAAAGAATTGGGAAGAGGCACTACGTCGCCTAAAAGAAGCGATTTCCCATTACCACAGATTTGATAAATATGATAAACTAATCGAAGCCACCCGCGCTTTGGAGCTTTATTACCGCAAGCGCAAGGACTATATGCGCGCTTATGCGGTGCAACGCAGATTGGATGCCATCTACCAAAAATACATCGAAAATCTGCGAGCGAGCCATAGTAAAATAGACGAAAGAACCTTCGACAGAATCCTGAACGATAATAAGAACCTGCGCGATAAATACGATAACTTGCTGTATGAGGTATCCCGGCGTCAGGCAGCGCGTTTCCGCGGCGAATCTGTGCCGGCAAAGCGCGTAATAGATAGCGCTCTTTTGGCGGCAATGCACCTGGAAGCCAATATTCTCTTGCAGGGCGAGAGTGGAAGCGGCAAAGAGATTGTGGCGCAGATGATTCACTATAGTTCCGAAGTAAAAAACCTGCCTTTTATCAAGGTAAACTGTGCCGCCATTGCGCCGGATATGTTTGAACTGGAGTTCTTTGGCGCAGCCGTGGGTTTTGAAGATATTGAAGAGCGGGAGTATAAGGGGCTTTTTGCCCAGGTGGGCGAGGGCACCTTGTATTTGGATGAGATTACCGAGCTGCCGGAAGCCTTTCAAAATAAATTACTTAACGTCCTGGACGCCAAGAGCTATACCCCTTTGGGCAAAAACAAGGCGCAGCCCATCCGCTGCCGCATTATTTCCAGCACAAATAAAGATATCCTGGATTGCCTGAAAGAAAACAATTTTAAAATGGAGCTTTTGCATCGCTTAAATACCCTGGAGATAAGCGTTCCCGCCCTAAGAGAGCGCAAAGAGGATATCCCCGTGTTGGTAGAAGTATTTGCCAATGAATTTGCGCGGGAAACCTCAAAGCGCTTTCCCAAGATCAAGGATTCCTTCTTCAAACGGCTGAGTAATTACGATTTTCCCGGCAATACCCGTGAGCTAAGGAACATTATCGAGCGCATCTTTATCTTGCACTATAGTAGCACCTGGACGGCGGAAATCCTGGATAATATTGATGTATTCAAGCGGGATTCTGTGCTAAGGGGCAGCCTTTTGGAACACAATGTGGAAGATTTTGACCGCCAACGCATTATCGAAGCGTTGCGCAAAACCAGCGGGAAGCAGAAGGCGGCGGCGAAGCTGTTGAATATGACGGAATCCACGCTATGCCGGAAGATAAAGAGGTATAATATAAAATCGCCCGCAGGTGCCCACAAGTGAAAAATGTGAATTGATAATGGGTGGAGCCGAAAGGGTTTAGAGGGTTAAAGGCGTAAAACACCTTTAGATAAACAAATCTATTGACTAAATCTTGCCTCTTCAAAACATGACACAACAGAGTAATAATAGATGGAAGTGCCATGCTAAAAGCCAAGATTTTTGTAGAACTCAAGCCCAGCGTGTTAGACCCTCAAGGCAAAGCCGTTACAAACACCCTGCAGGGCATGGGTTTTTCCAAGGTAACCGATACCCGGATCAGCAAATACATTGAGATCCGTTTTGATAGTGATGATGCGGAGCTTTGCGCTCTGGAAACGGAGAATATCTGTAAAAGCCTTTTGGCAAATCCCAATACCGAGACCTATCATTACGAGCTTGAGGAGCTTTGATGCGGGTAAGCGTAATTACATTCCCCGGTTCAAATTGCGATCGCGATGCACAGCATGTATTTAGCTCGCGCGGGCATAGTGCCAGGCTTGTGTGGCACAAAGACCGGGATTTGGAAAATCCGGATTTGGTAATATTGCCGGGTGGCTTTTCCTATGGAGACTATCTGCGCTGCGGTGCTTTGGCGCGCTATTCGCCCATCGTAAAAGAAGTGGTTTCCTTTGCCGAAAAAGGCGGCATGGTGCTTGGCATCTGCAATGGATTTCAGATACTTACCGAAACCGGTCTCTTACCCGGAGCGCTTATGATGAATAAGCATCTCCAGTTCATCTGCCGGCATCAGTATGTCCGGGTGGAAAATAGCGATTCTCCCTTTACTAATGGGCTGGAAACAGGCACCATATTGGACATACCCATTGCTCACAAAGAGGGGAATTATTTTATTGATAGCGAGGGGCTTAAGCGCCTAAAAGATAAGGGGCAAATCCTTTTCCGCTATTGCGATCATACTGGTGCGCTTGCAGATAACCCCAATGGTGCGATAGATGATATCGCCGGCATAGTAAATGAAAAGCGCAATGTATTGGGCATGATGCCCCATCCGGAACGCGCTGCTACAGATAGCGTAATAAGCCAAGATGGCAAAGAGATTATTTCCGCAATTGAACGCTTTTTTGCAGCAAACGCTTAATCTTTTTTTGCCGCCGGTATGCTGTGCATGTCAGCTGCGCTTGGAAGATAGTGGCAGCAGCTTATGCCCTGCCTGTACGTCTCAGGCTCAGCTTTTAAGCACCGGTATTTGCGAGCGATGCGGCTCTCCTCTGGAAAAAGACCATTGCACTGCCTGCGACCAGATCGACTTTGATTTTGAGCTTTCGCGCAATGCCTTTAGCTATCAGGAGCCTGTGATCAGTATGACACAAAACCTGAAATACCGCGGTTTTACGCATTCTGCCATCTATCTGGCAGCGGGCATGGCAAAAGTGGTGCAAAATATTCCGGAATATAGCGCTTGCGATTATATCTGCGCAGTGCCCCTCTATCCGGTGCGCCGGCGCGAACGCGGCTATAACCAAAGCGAGCTTATTGCCAAACATTTGTCAAAATACACCGGTATCCGCTATTTGAAGGGGCTTAAACGCCGCCGTTATACAAAGAGCCAAACCAAATTGCCGCGCAGCGAGCGTTTGAATAACCTTAATGGCGCCTTCAAAGCGGTAAACCGCAGCAAGATAGAAGGTAAGAGCCTGATTTTGGTGGATGATGTATTTACCACGGGCAGCACCTTAAACGAAAGCAGCAAAGCTTTGCATGCCGCAGGAGTGGCGCGGGTATATGGGCTTACGGCAGCCCGGGCATGAGGAAATGATGCGCGATTCATATCAGGAAATCCTTAGCACCATAAGCGAAGCAGAAAAGCACGAGATGATCGAAAAAGTGGCGCGCTTTATCAGCGAACGCGGGCTGGCGCCGGCGGGAATCTTGCTTTTTGATTCTCTGTATCCGCTGCACAATATCGGCAGTCAGGCGATGTATTTCCTGCTTCCCTTTGCCGAAATCATCTTCGATTCTGCAAAATACCAGCGATTTGCCATCTTTCTGCAAGATCGGGAAAACCTAAGAGATTTGGTAAAGCGCATCGACGAGCTGGATGAGGAATTGTATTACGAGCGCCGCAAAGAAGCGCGGCTGAAGCGTAAACGCCGGCGAAACCAGATGAAAGAACGTTTTAGAAATATATTTATGAGAAATAAAAAATCCGAATAAACGGAGGATATATGCAATACGATGAAAAACGCCTAACGCGGATAGTTGCCACAGATTGCGGCAGCACCACCACCAAGGCGATCTTGATCGAATACCTCGATGGCGAATATCGCCAAACCATCCGAGGCGAAGCTCCCACCACCGTGGAAGCGCCTCTGAACGACGTAACCAAGGGCGTAATAAACGCTACCCAGGAGCTGGAAGAATTGGCGAGATTGAAATATAACAACCCAAATCTGAAGTTCATGGAAAATGGAGAGTTCATCATTCCCCGCAATGGCGATATCGGAGTGGATGCCTACGTATCCACCTCTTCAGCCGGTGGCGGTTTGCAGATGATGGTAACAGGCGTGGTGGCATCCATGACCGGTGAAAGTGCCGAACGTGCCGCTTTGGGCGCCGGCGCCATCGTAATGGACCTCATTGCCAGCAACGATAAACGCATGAACCACGAGAAGATAGAACGCATCCGCCATTTGCGTCCGGATATGATTCTCATGGCAGGCGGCGAAGATGGCGGCACCATCAAACACGTGGTGGAAATGGCGGAATTGGTCTCCGGAGCAGACCCCAAGCCCAGGCTGGGTCAGGCTTACAAGCTGCCCGTGATTTATGCCGGAAACGCTCAGGCACGTGAAGATATCGAAAGGACTTTATCCGAAAAAGTGAACCTGATTATCACCGACAACCTGCGTCCAAAGCTGGAAACTGAAAACCTGGGTCCTGCGCGCGATAAGATTCACGATATCTTTATGGAACACGTAATGCAGCAGGCGCCGGGCTATAACAAACTGATGGAATGGACTCAGGGTCCCGACCATAAACAAGTGCCCATCATGCCCACTCCGGCGGCGGTGGGAAACATCATGCAAACCATTGCCAAAGAAGAGCAAATCGAAGTTCTTGGCGTGGATATCGGCGGCGCCACCACGGATGTATTTAGCGTATTTACCGAAGAATACATCTTTAACCGCACCGTGAGCGCAAACCTGGGCATGAGCTATAGTATTTCAAACGTGCTGGCTTCCAGCGGGCTGAAAAACATCATGCGCTGGGTTCCTTTTGATATCAACGAAAGCGAACTGCGCAATATGATCAAAAATAAGATGATTCGCCCCACTACCATCCCCTCGCTTTTACAGGAATTGGTATTGGAACAGGCGATTGCCAAAGAAGCCTTGCGTTTGGCGTTTGAACAGCATAAGGAATTTGCCAGCAGCCTGAAGGGTATGCAAAAGCAGCGCGATATCTCCGAGGCCTTTAGCCAATCCACCTCCGGGCAAACCATCGTAAACCTGATGACTTTGAGCCTCTTGGTGGGTAGTGGCGGCGTTCTTTCCCACGCTCCGCGACGCAACCAAACCGTGATGATGCTCATCGATGCCTTCTTGCCGGAAGGAATTACGCGCCTGGCAGTGGATAGCATCTTTATGATGCCGCACTTGGGCGTTCTTTCCGAGATTAGCGCCAAAGCGGCTACCGAGGTATTCAAAAAAGACTGTATGGTATATTTGGGAAGCTGCGTAGCCCCCGTAGGCAAAGGCAAATATGGCAAGCCGGCGCTGAGCGTAAAGCTGGAACTTCCCGGCGGCAAGAGCTTTGAAGAGGATATCCCCTTTGGCGAAATCCGCCTGATTCCCTGCGGCGAGGGCGAAGTGGCAAAGGCTACGCTCAAAACCCGCGGCGGCTTGGTATTAAATAGCGAAAAGGCGAAGGAACTGGAGCTTGATCTCCATGGCGGTCAGGTGGGCATCGTAATCGATACCCGCGGGCGTCAACCCTTTACATTGCCCGAAGATAACGCCGAACGCATCAAATATCTGAAGAAATGGATGCGTGAACTGAAAGCCTACCCCGAAGATATATTGGTATAGGAGGAAATCATGGGACAAGCATATTCTGCCGGATTAACCGTAACCGATAGCATTATACTGCGCAAAGAACGCATCCTGCCGCTCAAAGGCGAGGTTTTGGTAAAAAAAGGCGCCAAGGTAAAAGGTGAAGACGTGGTGGCTGAGACTCTCTTGCCCGGAAAAGTGGTTCCCTTCAATTTGGCAAATAAACTGGGGGTTACCCCTGCTCAATTGCAGGAGTTTATCCAGGTGAAGCCGGGTGAACAGATTACGAAGCAAACCGTTTTGGCACAAAACAAAGGCTTTCTGGGCACCGGACTTTTCAAGAGCGTGGTATATTCCCCCGTGGATGGCGAGGTGGAAAATATATCTGCCGTTACCGGACAGGTGCTACTGCGCGAACCCCGCATCCCCGTTCAGGTAAAGGCATTTATGGATGGCATCGTAACCGAAGTAATCGAAGGCGAAGGCGTGGTAATAGAGAATAAGAGCGCCTATATCCAGGGCATTTTCGGTATTGGCGATGAAACCCTGGGCGAGCTAAAGATGCTGGCAGAAACGCCGGAAGACGAGCTGGACGTGGGTAAGATAGACGAAAGCTGCCGGGACAAGATAGTTATTGCCGGAAGCTACGCCCCCTTCCACGTAATTGAAGCGGCGCGCAAACACGGCGTAAAAGCCATTATTACCGGTGGTATAGACGACCAGGATATCAAAAAGCTTTTGGGCTATGATATCGGGGTAGCCATTACCGGTCATGAAAATATCGGGCTTAGCATCATTTGCACCGAAGGCTTTGGGCGCATCAATATGGCGGAAAAGACCTTCCAATTGCTCAAACACTTTGATGGCAAAAAAGCCTCTGTGCACGGGCATACCCAAATCCGTGCCGGCGTAATTCGCCCCGAAATAGTAATCCCGCTGGATTTTGATGAGGATGAGCTTGTAGCCCAAGCCGCCAGCCTGCCCATATTGGAGATTGGCACCCTGGTGCGCGTAATCCGCCAGCCGCATTTTGGCAGAATTGCCAAAGTAAGCGCCCTGCCGGAAGAGCTTACCAAAGTGGAATCCGAAACCCTGGTGCGTATCCTGGAGGCGGAGCTGGATGACGGCACCCTTATCCGCATCCCACGTGCCAATGTGGAAGTAATAGAATCCTAAAGATATAAAGCTGCCTTAGGGCAGCTTTTTTCATTATATAGCATTTGTTTTGCCTGCTTCAAGGCGAAGGGCGCGCATCTGCTATCCGGGGAGCTGTGTCTATATATCCACAATTCTGTGGATAAGTGCAATTTTGCTGTTAAAAAAGATTGACGAAAGAATGGCATATTATTTTACTGGCATCGACATGGGGGAATAATGAAAAGAGATTTTAACGAAAGCGAATATGCACGGCTTAAAGAAAGGTTTGAGTTTCTACACATAGCGGAGAAAGAGCAAGCAGAAGCTGTTTTACAGGAAGGACTCAGCTTTTTGAAGCAAGTGGATTTCATCGGGAATCCTAAAGAGGAATGCTTTTTGTATCGGGCAATATCCTTTTATTACATCAATTTGCGAGATGCAAACCGCGCTCTGGAATATGTTCTAAAAGCGCAAGAAATAGCCGAGAAGCGGGGCGGGGATCAAGAACGCTGGCAGGTGGAATCCACCATTGCCATCGTGCACTCCCTTAAAGGCGACCACCTCAAAGCCATAGACATCTGGGAAGATATCTTATCCAGAATAGATAGCAAAGATAAATTGTATATACCCATTTTGAATAACCTGGTAGTGGCTTATGGCTTTAGTCATCAATTTACCCATGCGGTGGATCTTAGCTACAAATTGCTAAAAACCTTGGAAGAAAGCAATGCCTCCGTTTATGTGCTAAGCAGCGCCTACATCAATCTGGGCAATTCCTACAACCCGCTCAAGAAATACGATCAAGCTATCAAAGCTTTTGAACATGCTTTGGAGCTTGCAGATGAAATAGGGCATTATAGCCATCAGAAATCTATTCACGGCAATCTGGTAGGCATCTATATTGAGATGGGAGATTTGGATAAGGCGTATTACCACAGCCAAAAGGAGTATGAAACCAGCCAGAAAATGCCGGGAGAAATCCAGAAAGCTGAAGCTTTGATGCACATGGGAGACGTTACTCTCCGGCTCCAGCGCGTTGAAGAAAGTGAAAGCTATCTTCTGAAATCGCTTGAGATACTGCAAGCAGAAGGGAACCCGGTAAACCTCTCGGATTGTTTGATGGCTTTGGGCAGGTTGCATCTGGCAAAGAATGAACCGCAAAAGGCGATAGAATATCTTACAGAAGCAGAGCCGATTGTAAATTCTACCAGTGTGGATCAGCTTTTCCGCACCTTTTATCTTACAATGGATGACTATTATCAGCAGACCCAGGATTACGAAAATGCCCGTAAATACCTGCTTAAGCTTTTGGAACTAAATAATAAAGAGTTTACCCAGCTCTCGGAAAACATGATCTCTGTAGCAGAAGCGGAGTATCTACGCCACCAGATTGAAAAGAAGAACCTTGCCTATCAAGAGCAAAATGAAGCACTTCAGCGCTCGATGGATATGCTAAATCGCCTGATCTCGGTGCTTTCCCACGATGTGAGGGGTCCCATCGCCAATAGTGTTCAGGCTCTGAGAATGCTACAGGAAGGCAGGCTCTCGGCAGATACTGCGCAAGAGCTTTTGGGGCACTTGGTAAATAGCCTGGAATCCAGCAGCGACCTTTTGGCAGAAATGATGCTTTGGATAGAATCCCGCGCCTTTAGCAAAGAGGTGAGCCGACTTCTCTTAAACGTAGATGTGCCAGAGCTTTTGGAAAGTGTAATCAGATACTATCAGGGGCAGCTAATGCAAAAGGAGCTTAAGCTTGAATTGGATTTGCCCGCCAGCCCCACGCTTAGCTATTCCGAGCCTAATATCCTGAAGATTGCCATGCGCAATATCCTCAGCAACGCCATCAAATACTCGCAAAAGGGCGGAAATATCTATATATCCCTCAAAGCCGAAGCGGATAGCATCTTGCTCAAGATACGTGATGAAGGAATCGGCATGGGGGAGGAAGAGCTTCAAAAGCTGCTATGTGAGGAACTGAAGCCCAGGCTGGGCACGGATCAGGAATTGGGGATGGGCATGGGCTTGCGCCTTTGCTTTGGCTACTTGCAGCTTTTGAATATAGGCTACGACATCCAAAGCAAAGAGCATCAGGGCACGGATTTTAGCCTGCGCCTGCCTCCTGCCAAACCGGAAGATAGCTCTTAAAACATGAAACATACATCATTTAGCGGATTATCTGCTATTTTGTTAAGGAAAGATAAATGTTAGTATCTCACAAAGCTTTGGATACAGTGCTACTCATACTGGCACTGGTGCTTAGCCTGGCTTTGGTGGCGTCTCTCATCCAGCTTTTTTGGGGAGGGGACTACCTGCAAACCTTTAGCCATATTACTTCCAAGGTGATCTATGGCATCTTCTCTATTACTATCGTTCTCATCGTTGTGGTATTGGTATTGGAAAACTCCTCTCCCGTGCATACTTTAGCCTGGATAATGGTGCTTATTTTCCTGCCCGTGGTGGGCTTTGTGCTCTATCTCTTTTTCGGGCGCAACTGGCGAAAGCGTAAGCTCTTTAAAAGCAAGGAACTGCTGGATACAAGGCTCTTGGAAAAGATCGATAAGATGATACCGGATTTTAATATCGCTTATCTGAGCCATACCCTGGAGCACAAGCTGCATAAGCTCTTGATAAATAATAGCAAAGCCATCCTTACCGCCCGCAATGTCATCCGGCTATATAGCGATACCGAATCCGCCTTTGAAGCCATCTGCGATCTCATCCAAAGCGCCCAAGACCACATCCATTTGGAATACTTTTCCATTGCCGATGATGAAACCGGCAGAAGGCTCAAACGCTTGCTGATGGAAAAAGCCCAGGCGGGGCTGGAGGTGCGCTTTATTTACGATGACGTTGCCTGCTGGAAGCTTTCCCGCCGCTTCAAAAAGAGCTTACGCCAAAGCGGTGTGCAATTCGTCCCCTTCATGCCGGTATGGATACCGCTGATAAATAGCCGCATGAACTACCGCAACCACCGTAAACTGCTGATAGTAGATGGCAAAACCGCTATTTTGGGCGGGCTGAATATCGGGGATAAATACCTCAGCAAAGACCCCTATTTTGGCTATTGGCGGGATTCTGCGGCGGTCTTTAGCGGAGAAGCGGTGCTTAGCATGCAGGCTATCTTTATGGGAGACTGGTACTTCGTAAGTAAAGAGAATCTCTTTGAAAGCGGCTCGGTAAAGCGCTATCTAAATCTGGAAAAGGTGCGCCACGTGGAAAGCATTAGCCCCGTGCAAGTGGTTGCCAGCGGACCGGATACGCACCATGCCAGCATTTTACAGCTTTATTTTTCTGCCATCGCAAACGCCCAGCGCTATATCCGCGTAAATACCCCCTATCTTATTCTCAATGAAGCTCTGCTAATGGCACTAAAAACCGCTGCCATCAGCGGGGTAAAGGTGCAGATAATCCTACCAGCCAAACCCGACCACTTCGTAGTATTCTGGGGCAGCCGCTCCTATTTTCAAGAGCTTATGGAAGCCTCAGTAGAAATCTATGAATACCAACGCGGCTTTATGCACGCCAAAATCCTGATCGTAGATGACGAAATCCTCGGTTTGGGCACTGCCAACATGGATTTACGCAGTTTTAACCACAATTTTGAGCTTACCGCCCTAGTGTATGAGGATTCTCTGGTGCAAGAAGCGAGCCTGGCTTTTGAAGAGGATTTGGCGCATAGCACACGCATCGATCCCAAAATCTTCAAACAGCGAGACATCCTAAAACGCAGCAAAGAATCCCTCTGCCGGCTCTTTTCACCCTTATTGTAGGAGGCAAATATGCAGGTATTAAACCTTAGTTTTTCCGAAGATTTGAACCACCGGGTCTTTGACCACATCGTGGATGACACTATTTTGATTTACCCCACGCGGGCAGCAGCACAGCAGGCGCGCCTGGAATATGAAGCGCGTTGGCAGCTGGAACGCCTGCAATTTACCAGCATGGAAGATTTTAAAGCTTCCCTGATCTTGCCCGAAAAGCCAATCCCCGAAGATGATAAACGCCTACTTGCGCTGTATCAGGTGCTTAGCCAAGAGGATAGAGACTATTTCCATCTCTATGGCTATCAAGATTTGGTAAGCTGGGGAGCGGAGTTTTTTAGCTTCTTTGGTGAATTGTGGGAAGCGGAAATCCCCTTTGATGAGCTTAATAGCTGGCAAGATAATCCGGAATTGGCACTGCGAGACTGGCAGGAAAAGAATATCCAGAGATTGGTGGAGATTGGCACGCGCTACCGGCAATTTATTGAAGAACGGGGCTTTGAAGACCTCATCTTCCATTCTGGTGCCTTAGCGGCGGAAATCCCTTTCAAAGACTGGCGCATAATCTGCGTAAACCAGTACTATTATAGCAAATTAGAGCAAACGCTACTAAGCGAATGCGAACGCGCCGGAAACGGGCTGATATTGGTATATCAGGGCGTGGAGGGAATAGCAAATAGCTTTAAACACAGGTCTCTAAATCTCGAAGCAGCCTGGGAAAGCCTTGCTGCCAAGCCAAAGATACAGATAGTAGAAGCCGAAAACGAACGTCAGGCAGCGCTTAGCTTCTTGGCGCTGGAAAGCGGTGATAAGCCACTTAGCATTATCGATAGCAGCTTTATCCTCAAAAGCTATTCCGCCTATTTCGATCCTCAAAAGCTGAAGCTCCAGAGCAGCCTGCCCATTAGCGAAACGAGCTGGTATCGCACGCAACGCATTATGTTGGAAATCTTGCAGGAGATGGAGCTAAATAAAGGCTTAATCCCCATCCGTCTGATACTAAAGTATTTTGGCAGCTTATCCGCGGTAATGCCTTTTGTGCCGGATTGGAAAGAGCAGGATTTTATCGCCTTCCGCTATGAA
This sequence comes from Candidatus Cloacimonadota bacterium, assembly GCA_028695495.1. Lineage (GTDB taxonomy): Bacteria > Cloacimonadota > Cloacimonadia > Cloacimonadales > Cloacimonadaceae > UBA5456. Next base: position 33,226 of record JAQVIX010000002.1, read on the forward strand.
TTGCACCACCAGATAAAGGTTCAAACAATCTACTTAGATATTGATATCAACCGGCAGTTCGATCAGCCCGATAGCCGTATCTATCAGTTTTGCAGCGCACTAAACAGCATCTTAAAGCAAATCCTGAGTATCCAAAACCTAAATAAGCTCTTGCTTCTTTTGGATGGAGCATTAAACCCCAAGCACTTTTCCAGCGAGGAAGAGCTGAATAATAGCGACCTCTTAGCCCGCACCTGGGAAGCCATGGCAAACTTCCTGGCAATTGAAAAGCTGGGCTTTGTGCAAGACTGGACAAAGGTATTTATCAAGCCTGCACTGAATATCTTTCAGCTTTGGCTGGACCAGCTAAAAAGCCTGCGTCTCAAACGCACTTTTAATGAAACCAAACAGCCGGTATGGGAGATTAGCAACCTTTTGGATGCGCGCAACCGCGTATTTAAGCGCCTGGCGGTATTTAATATGGTAGAAGGGATTTTGCCCTCTTCACCCAGCGCCATCTGGCTTTTAAATGAGCATCAGCGCCAAAAATTGGGCATGAAATGCTATGAAGATATCCGCGATTGGGAGCGTTATTACTTCTTCCGCCTGCTCTTTTGCAGCCGCGAAGCCACTTTGTATTGCTATTTGGATAAAAAGAATGCTATAGACCACAGTAGTTTTATTAGCGAACTTGGGGTATTACTTGCCGAAAATCCCCCGTTTTTGCGCAAATGCAAGGTGCATGAAAATGAGCTTTTGAAGGCCTGGAGAGAGCAGGCAGAGCAGGATTTACTTAGCCTGCCTCCAGATATCTATTTGGCAGATGCGAAAGACGCCAGCTTCTTTTGCATTCCTTCTCTACCCATACAGGACTTTAAGGGAAGTAAAATCCCCTTTAGCAGCTACAATCTACAGCTCTTTGTATCCAACCCCTTTGCCTGGTACCTTCGGGGTTTACGGGCTATAGAAAAACTGCAAATCCCGCGCCGTGAGCTTATTTCGCCCATCCTCTTTGGGCTGCTTTTGCACGACTATTTTGGCAAAGTATTGGCGCAGGATGATGGCATCCGAAATAGCTATACAAGGCTGGATGAGATCTTTAACGACACGGAATTACTTAGCCATACCCTAAAGGAGATAATTGATAGCGATGCTTACCGCTACAAGATTCCCCGCAACTACAATTATAGCTATTTGAATTACATAGTAAGCGAGCGTTTGGCAATTTCTTTACAGGAGTTTTACCAGCTTTATCTCAAAAAACGCATCAAGGACGGCGCTTTTACCCTTATTCCCGAAGACACCCTAAAAGGAAACCTCGAAAAGACGCTTTTGATTCACAAATACGCAGATAGGGATTACCAGATAGTGCTAAGAGGCAGGGCAGACCTTCGGATAGAAACCCCGCAAAAGCACTATATAGTGGATTTTAAGACCGGAGGCGCCTACAATGAGCAGCTCATCTTTTATGAATGGCTCTACTACCTTTTGGACGATCCGGAGCTTGCCGAAGAGGTTGAATCTTCTTTCTGGAAGATATTGGAGATGGAAATAGCAGGCGAAAGCAGCAACGCCAAGAAAAGGGATGGCTACCTTGAATCGATTGTAAATGCGCTTACCGAGAACTTTAGCGCAGGCTATGGCATGGCACGCACCGTGCAAGACCGCGCAAATTACCAAGAAATAAGTCGCAGCGATCTCTACAAAAGGGGAGGGGAAAATGACTAATTTTAAAAACCAGATAATCACCGCCAGTGCTGGCACCGGAAAGACCTATCGCCTATCCCTGGAATATATTGCGCTCATCTTACGCTATTATGAAATAGCGGATTTTAGCCTGGATAGCATCCTGGCACTTACCTTTACCCGCAAAGCCACTTTTGAGATACGCGAACGCATTTTGGAGCATCTGGAAAGCCTGGACAAAGGCACAGATAAGGGATTAATGGAAAATCTCTGTAATATGCTGGGGCGGGACACCTTAGAGCTTGGTAGTAAGGATCGCGAAATCATCGCTTCCGCCCGCCAGCAAATACTAAACGACAGCCGCTATCTGCAAGTAAGCACTATCGATAGCTATATCGGCAAAATCTTCCGCAATATAGTATGCCCGCTTAGAAATATAGATGAGTATGAGATAGACGAAAACGCCATTAATAAGCGCATGCCCTTTTTGCTGGAGCATCTGATGCTGCCGGAGATACTAAAGAAAATAGATAATCTGCTAAGCCGCAAGGTATTGCGCGGCTTGGATGACTACAGCGGTTTCTTTAGCTCCCTTATCAAAGAACGCTGGCTCTATTACCTTATCAAGAAACGCACAAAGAATAATAACTTAGCCATTCCCGATAAAGACCACTTGCAGCTCTTTAAAAATGATATATTGGATTATTGTCAGGGGATTGGAGATAGCGCCCTTTCCATGCAGATATCTGCCTACGATGTATTTAAAAAAGGCATGAAAGATATTTTCAAAAGCGAACCCAATAACGGCGAGGATTTATACCGCGAAATACTTGAACTTGTGGCAAAACCCCAGGACGCAGTAAAACTGATGAAGGAGCTGGCAAATGGTCAAAGCTATATGCAAAAATATGTGGATAAAGACCTTCGCCCAGTGCTTACGGAATATCAAATGCGCGCAGCGGAGCACCTGGCAAATTACCTTTTTGAGCAGCTTTTTATTCCCGAACAAGAGGAGATTCTGGAGCTATGGGAGATCATTCTCAAAGAATACGATAAGCTGATATATCGTTATAAGAATATGACTTATGATGATGTAAGCTGGTATAGCTTCGAGGCGCTTTTTGCGGAAGACCCGCCCAGGTTCGATTTCTCGATAGAGAATACTGCAAACGAGTTTTACTACTTCCTTAGCCACCGCACGCGCTTCCTTCTGATCGATGAATTTCAGGATACTTCGCTTATCCAATTCAATATCCTCAAACCCATTATGGAAGAAATCTGCGCCGGCTATGGCAGCAAAGATTTTGGCGGGATGATAGTGGTGGGCGATGAAAAGCAAAGCATCTTTGGCTGGCGTAAGGGAGAGCGCGAATTGCTTTTGAACCTGCGCTATCTGGTTGGCAGCCTGCAAGATGTAAAGGAAGACATACTGCATACTTCCTACCGCTCTACCGAAGGCATGATGCACTTTATCAATACCATATTCTCGGATGCACAATTACATCGCTATCTTTCTGAAAAACAGATGAATTGGAGCTATCAGGAAGTAGATAGCGGCATCGGCAAGCTGCCCGGCATCCTGGAATATAAATGCGCCCAGTATAGCACAACTAAGGGTGTAGCTCTCAGAGATAAAAACGATGCTTACGAAGATTTTGTAATAAATATGGTAAAACCTGCCTGGGAAGCAGATAAAGAGCAGCGTTTTGCCATCCTTTGCCGCAAAAATGACGAACTAAGCATCTTGCAATCGCTACTGGAAAAGCACGATATGGGTGGCTTATTTCAACCCTCGGATTATATAGTAAATCACCGCCTTATTCACCCTCTCATTTCCTGGCTGCGTTTTGTATGCTACAATGACTATTATGAATTGCTTAGCTTCTTGCGCAGCGATTATCTGATGCTCAATTCCGCTGCCCTCAAATATCTGGTGGATGCCCTGGCGCAGCACAATATAGAATTAGAAAAAAAGAACTACAATGCGCAGCTGGATTTAAGCGCTTATCCCGCTTTGGCAGAGTGGTTTAGCCTGGCAGCCAAACAGCGGCAGATGAGTCCTTACCAATGCCTGCGGGAGATCGTGGGGCTTATCTTAAACGATGATCTGCAAAAAAACAAGCGAGACCGTCTGAATCTGGAAGCCTTTTTGGCGATGGTAAGGGATTGGGAGCTAAATCAAGCTGCACAAGGTGCGCATTTACCTGAGCTTCTGGATTATATAGAAGATAACGCCAGGCAAGATGATTGGAAGCAAGTTTCGGTAGAAGGCGAAGAAAGGGTGGAACTCATTACCATTCACTCAGCTAAGGGCTTGCAATTTGACCGCGTATTTGTCTTTATGAGCCTGGGCGGCAGAGGCGGCGCAAAAGACTCGGCAAATAAACTCTTTTGGGCATACCGCTATACCCAAATCCCGGATAAAGAGGGCAATCCCGTAAGCAATTTGCACAATTTAGATGCCTATGCCCTAAGCTACCATTACAAAGACATTTTGAAGCAAAGCAGTGCCCGCGAACTCTGGGAAGCCAGCGAACGCCAAGCGGTATTGGAAGAGCTAAATAATATCTACGTAGCCATTACCCGCGCCAAAACCTCCCTGCACCTCTATTTTTGCTATGAAAACGCCAAAGATTGGCAAAGCTATTTTACAGATAAACTGGATAAAGACAAAAGCAAAAACCTCCTGCCCATGTTGATCGCCAATAGCTGCTTCAATTATTTTGAGCAGATCAGCTCCAATGAACAGGGTTTTCGCTCTATAGAGCTGCACTCCGGCAGCGAACAGAAGCTGAAAACAGATGAACAAAGCTTTATAGTGGAAGAGCTTACACTGGATAGCAGCTCGCTGGCAAGCGCCAAAGGTTTGGATTGGGAGCGCAGCCAGCCACTGGAAGAAAACCTGCATCAAAACTGGCAGGCGGTATATATCGAGCGCCCGCAACATCTATATGGAGACATCCTGCACTATTACCTTAGCTTTATCCTGCGAGATACCGCAGATGAACACCGCCTGGCACTCAAGCACTGCCTAAAGCGTTATGGTTCACTACTTTCCGCCAGCAAGATCAAAGAGCTGTGCGATAATGGTCGCCGCAACTTGCAGGAATATAGCTATCTCTTTGGCGCAGAGTACGATAAGGTATATACTGAATTGCCCGTAAAAAAGTATCGCATAGACCGCCTTTTAATCAATAGCGCCCAAAAGCAAGCCCTGGTAATTGATTACAAAACCGGTGGTATCCACGAGCCGGAACAATTGGAACGCTATGTGAAAGCTTTGCAGGAATTGCCGGCATTTGCGGGATATAATTTTGAGTATCAGTATATTAGCTTGTAGCTCCGCTGCGCTGCGCGAGGTGATAGATGTTAGGCGTTAGGTGTTAGGGGCTGCGCTCGTGCCGGAGATATTTGTTTTGGGATAAGCATTTAGAAAAGGGTGAAATCAAAGCTTTTACCACGAATGAACGCGAATTGATACGCTAATTTACGCGAATACATAAAGTGAACAAAGCAACAAAACAATTCCGCCACCATGCGTCAGCATTTAATAAGGCTCTCTTTCAAATATAGTGGGTAAAGAAAAAAACAATGAGCTAATACGGAGAAAATGAAGCCTAAGATGGCATCAAATTCAAGCTGTGTAAAGGTCTTGTCCCGTCAGGGACAGTGGTTTAGCTAGCCCAGGGTGTGCTTGCCAAAAACGAGCTTGCGAGTTTTTGGCAAGATAAACCCTGGGTATTGATGCGTTTTGATGGTTGTCTTTTATCCGCCAGCCCTCCCCTTAGATTTACTCCCCAAAAAAGCGTTTTTGGGGAGTAAATCTAAGGGGAGGGCTGGGGCTTTATTTATCATATTGCTATATAACGCGATTGCTATCTAAAATGCCACCCCTAAAGGGGTTCCGCTCGGTTGTATGTTTTAGCATTTCTTGAGGATACCAAATTCCGAACTTATCTGATAATGGCAAAATGAATAGCACAACAAGGTATGTTCACACCTGAAATGTAGGGTTCAAGGCATTGAACTCGCCGAAATTTACACGCAACAGCTAATCATTACGGATTGATACTCAATCCGTAATGATTAGCTGTTGCGTGTAAATTTCGGCGGGTTTGGGTGCCTTGCTTGTGCCAAATCGGAGTTTAGCACCCCAGAAAACCTAAGTTCCTGAAGTCCATAGCGGCTGGGCAACGCGTTCATTTGCTTGCATTGCTTCTAAACCAAAAAAAGGTCTGCCATTATGGGCAGACCTTTTTTGTATCTAATACTTAGATTTTTATTTGGAGAGCAGCATTTTACGGTGCACGGATTTACCGGCATTTTCCACTTTCATGAAATAAATACCGCTGGCTACATTTTTGCCTTTGGCATCGGTGCCGTTCCATACCACGCTATGCTTGCCGCTTGCCATTTCCTGATTTACCAGAGTATTGATCATCTGACCCTTGAGGTTGTAAATCTTTACGCTGGTCATGCCGCTGGTGGGCACGCTATAAGAAATGGTGGTGGTGGGGTTGAAGGGGTTCGGGTAATTGCTAATCGCCAGAGTAAGCGGAACCACTACATCATCATCATTTGCCATAATGGGTTCTTCGATGGAGCGGATCATGATTTCGCCATTGGTATAGGCAGCCCAGCCGGCGCCCAGGTTTGTATAGCTAAAACCATTGGAAGAGGTATCCACACCAATCTGGGAGGCATTCGGAGTTTCCATGATTGCCAGGTAATAATCACCGCTTTGGATAAGCACAGGGGTGGGGAAGGCAATGTAATTCCAGCCTTGAACCACGTTTGCGGCGGGGTATTGTACCTGTGTAATCATGGTATTGGGCATGCCGTCGGCACCATCATCGTTGTAAACGCGCACAATAATGCTGGAGGTGGAAGGCGTATGCACAAATACTTTGGCATAATTCAGTATCACGGAATGGCTGTTTTCGTAATATACCGCCATCTGACGCGAGCTACCTACGCTCAAGCCCATTTCGGCGCTGCCATCATCGTGGTAGGATTCGCAAAGATGAGGAGGTAGGATAAATATGGTAACGGTATTGGTGGCAGGGGATTCGTTATTGTCGTACATAGCGGTTACATAGTAGCTATGCATTCCGCCTTCCACGCCGTTATCGGTATAAGTAAGCACGTCTTCCGCCACGCTATCGATCATCACACCATCGCGATAGATTCTGTATCCGGTTGCGCGGCTCATTCTTACGCTATTCACTCCCAGTTCGCCCACGGCAAATTGCTCGTTTTGGGGAAGTTCACCCAATACATATTCGCGACCATTGGCATCGGCTACATATACTTCGATAGTCCAGTTGTAGTCAAGGGTGGCGGCTACATTTAGTAGCGTAGTCCAGCTTCCCTGCCAGCGCATCATATTGCCATATCCGTCCAAGGCAGGACCAGCGTCCACGCCTGCGGGGTGTCCGGTTTGGGTATTGCAGCGATAGCCTGCCATCAGGCTGGTATTGGGAGGAATCGTGTAAGGGGTAGCAAGGGTAATTTCATTCCATGCACCGATTGTGGGGTTTGTAACTACCTGATCCACTACCAGGTTGCCGGCAGCACCAGTCCATACGCGTACAGAGTATTCGCAATTAGCTTCGGCAGGGAAGAATTTGATCTTAGTAATATTCATGCCCACATAAGGATAGATGCTATTGGTTTCGCCCATAGCGTCATATTTGTGTGCGCAATCGAAATCGGCAACACCGCCGGTACCAATGGAGTTATTTCCCGGTGCACCGGAATAGGTGAGCCAGCCTTCTTCGCCGCCGCCGCCACCGCCGCCGGGAGCTTCCCAAGCGAGGGTAACGCTATTGCCACTTACTTCAGCGGTGAGGTCGGTGGGCGGAGCGATAAATACGTCGTTGAATATCTTAAAGTCGTCTATCATGATGCCGGTGCCGATGGGAGTATCGTCGTCGGATTTGAAATACCAGCGGAATTTAACGGTTTCGCCAGCGTAATCCGAGATATAGCCATTCAGGGAATAGGAATCCACCATGGAAGCCCATACGTCTGGGGCATCAATATATACGTAGTTATTTCCCGTGGCGCTGCCGTATGGGTTGCTCATCGCGCGCCAGGTAGTGCCGTTATCCGGCGAGATTTCCCAGCCCCAATAGTCGAGGTCTGCCAGGTTGCTTTGCGGGCTGGTGTCGTCAAAATAGCCCATAATCATGAAGTCAGCCCTGATGTCTCCACTGGAAGGCAGGGTAATGGAAGGGCTTACCAAATAGTTCAGCATATTGGTATTGTAAGAGCCTTGATCGTTTTGGTTTTGCATTACGTGAGTGGGGCTTGGAGCAGTGGCATTGGTTACCAGATGCCAAAGGTCTCCACCCAGGGGTACCATGCTGGAAGCCACCATCTCGCCATCATCCACGCCGTTATTGCTATATCCGCCAAAGGAGATATCATCTACCATAAAGCCGAAGAGGGCAGCGTTATTGGTGGTATCATAAGCGGGGTCGGAAGCAAAGGCAAAGCGGATTTTTACGCTTTGACCCACGTAGGCAGAGAGGTTGAAAGTGGCGGTAGTCCAGGTGGTTACTATACCACCCCAGCCGGGGACGCCCAAGCCTTCACCGTGTTCGCTGCCAAAGGCATAAGAATTTGCAAAGTCATAAGCGGGAGTGCCAGCTATTACCGTCCAGGTAGTGCCGCCATCGGTGGAAATACGGATATTGGCAGAATCCCAGCCGTCATATTCTTCGTGAACAGCGGGTTCTTCCAAGCCGAGCCTGTATTTGAAAGTAAGGGTGGCGTTGCTGGCGGTAAGAGTGCGCGCCGGGGTATCCAACACCAGATACTGATGGCTCAAGTAGCCACCGATATCATGACCGGATGCCAGATCGGGGTCTCCCATCCACCAAACGTTTCCCTGAGTGCCGCCAACATCGTAAACATGCCATTGATTGGGACTCTCAGCTCCATCATAATGAATCCAGCCATCGGCGTTAGACTCAAAGTCTTCGTGATATGCTACTACTTCGTATGCAAATACAGAAGTAATCAGCATCAGGGCCAAGATAATAAGCCAGTGCTTTTTCATTGATCCTCCTTATAGATCATCATTCTTCTTTTAAACATAAAGCAAGTTAAACACTTACTACTCATTATATACTTGTAGCAAGCAAAACTGCTTCCAATATTCTGTCAATCTTTTTTTTACGAAGCTATTTTGGGCTTCATTATTCTTGTTTCGGCATTTTGTACCGACTTCATATTAAAACATCAGTCACGATAACCCCGAAAGGGGCGTCAGCGCCTGGCACCTGCTACCTGCTACCTGTCCCCTGGCGTAGCGCAGCGAAGCCTAAGTGTATTGTAAACGGTACAAATCGTAATACAATCCCTTCTTATCCAACAGCTCAAAGTGGCTGCCTTCTTCCATAATCTTGCCTTTGTGAAGAACGATGATCCTATCCACGTGTTGGATGGTGGAAAGGCGATGGGCGATTATGATGGAAGTGCGTTCTTTGATCAGCTTTTCCAGGGCATCTTGAATCAGGATTTCGGTTTCGGTATCGATATTGCTGGTAGCTTCGTCCAGGATGAAGATGCTGGGGTTATATGCCAATACGCGCGCAAAGGCAATAAGCTGGCGCTGCCCCGTGGAAAGCGTGGCGCCGCGTTCCATTACCGGCTCGTCGTAGCCCTTAGGTAGTTGCGAGATAAACTTATCCGCATTTACATATTTTGCCATTTGGATGATCTCTTCGCGGCTAAGGCTGTGGTCATTTAGCGCAATATTATCGTGAATATCGCCGCTAAAGATAAATACATCCTGCTGCACAATGCCCACATTGCGGCGCACATCCTGCAAAGCGTATTCTTTGAGTGGCTTGCCATCGATGAGGATCTCTCCCTTTTGGAAGGGATAAAGCCCCAAAATGAGGTTTACAATTGAGGTTTTGCCGCTACCGGTATGCCCCACCAGGGCGATCTTTTCACCGGGGCGGATTTTCAGATTAATATCCTTAAGCACCCATTCTTCATGGTTATACGCCAGCCAGAGATTCTTAAACTCAATCTCGCCTTGTAGCTTGATATTTGCTGAAAGCGCTTCCCTGTAGTCGTCAGTTTCCTGATCCATCAGGTCAAAGATGCGTTCTGCTCCCGCCAGTGCGCCTTGCAGCACGTTAAACTTCTCGCTAAAGTCGTTGATCGGCTCAAAGAGTTTCTGCACATATTGGGTAAATGCCATTAGTAGCCCAATGGTGATATGGTCTCGCAGGATTTGTCCGCCGCCATACCAGATAATAAGCGCTACCGCTACTTGCGAAGATACGTGGATTACCGGCCGGAAAAAGGCAAAGAGCCTAAGCTGCTTCATGGAAGCCAGGAAATAGGTATGATTTATATCGGAAAATTCATCCCGTTTGTGGCTGTATTGATTGAAGAGCTGGATAATCTTTTGCCCGGCAATGTGTTCTGCCAGGGTGGCATTGAGCTGGGCGAGGTGTTTACGCACTTCGCGATAGATTACTCTGGTTTTACTGCGGTAAACGGCGATAACCCAGATCAGTAAGGGCAAAATCGCCATGCTTATCAGGGCAAGTTGCCAGTCCAAAACCAACATCAGTGCCACGATGGCGATTACGATGATTACATCCTGCACGATGGTGATTACGCCGGAGGCAAGCATTTCGTCGATGGCGCGAATATCGTTCGTTACCCGCGTTACCAGCCTGCCCACGGGGTTTTGGTCAAAGTATTTCGTAGGCATCTTTTGCAGATGTTCAAATACATCATGGCGCAGGTCGTTCATCGCTTTTTGCGAGAAAGTGGTAGTAAGCACCGCCTGAGTATAGCCGCTTATAAAGCGGATGAGGATAATGCCAAAGTATAGTATTGCAAGCACTAAGATGGCATTGGAAGCATCCCGGCGCAGTTCCAGCCGTTGTAAACGCGGGATATCATTTAGAGCGTCCCGCGGGATGGCGATCTTGCCGCTGCCAACGCTAAAGTAGCCATCTAAGGTATCGATTTCTGCCAAGGGGGCTTCCACCCGGTTGAAGTGCTTCTCAAGGATTTTCAGGTTTTTGGGGTTATCATCAATCAGGAATACCGCTTTTTTGCTGATTAGTCCACGCGCTTCCAGCAGCTCAAGGTCTGCTTTTCCCAGCTTGCTTTTGCTTCTTTGGCTTATCACCACAAAGTGCAAGTCGCCCTGCTGGTAATCCTTTAGTTTCAATACCTTATTGCGCTGCATAAAGTCCTTGTACAGCGCTTCATCGGCAAAAATGGCGATAGACTTGTCCGAAACAATGTAATTATCAATCGCCGAGCGCTGAATAAGCGGCAATACCAATTCTGCCACCGTTACCAGCATCAGCACCAAAAAGGAGATAATCACCCATTTGATATAGGGAATCAGGTAATGCGCCATCCTGCCATAGAGGCGGCGATCGTAGATTTTTCCTTTGATATCATCTGAGATATATCTGCCACCGCGTCCACCGTGCATCATGATTCCACCTCCTCTTCTTCTTCCAGACGGGCGCGAATACGCTGTTTCTCATACAGATCGTGGTATATTCCGCCACTTCGTAAAAGCGAAGCGTGGTTTCCGCGCTCTTTGATAATCGCATCGTCCAGCACGATAATGCGATCCGCATGTTGCATGGAAGAGATTCTATGGGCAATGATGAGGGTGGTTTTGCCTTGTCTGGCTTTGATCAGGCGTTCCAAAATCTGCCGCTCGGTTTTGGTATCCACGGCGGAAAGGGCGTCGTCCAGTATCAATACTCTGGGGTCGGTAAGTAGCGCGCGGGAGATGGCTACACGCTGTTTTTGCCCGCCGGAAAGCGTTACTCCGCGCTCGCCCACCACGGTTTCAAACTTATTCTCAAATTCCATTATTTCATCGTGCACGCTGGCGATTTTGGCGGCTTCATACACTTCCGCATCGCTGGCTTCAGGATTTCCCAGCCGGATATTATTTGCGATAGTATCGCTAAAGAGGAAGATATCCTGGGGCACCAGCACGATATCGCGGCGCAATACCTCTAAGGGGATGCGGTAAAGCTCGGTATCATCTATAAATATGCTCTTCTGCGGCGGATTGTAAATGCGCACCAAAAGCTCGATCAGGCTGGTCTTGCCGCTGCCGGTGGGTCCCACTATCGCCAGGGTTTGCCCCGCTTCCACACAGAAGGAGATGTCCTTAAAGATAAGCGGTAACTCCTTGCCATATCGGAAGCGTAGCTCTTTTACCTCGATCTTGCCAGCTATTTCTTTAATATTCAGATTTGCCTGGCTATCATCAATCTCCGGCTTTAGGGTAAAGATTTCGTTTAAGCGGTTTAGGGAAGCGGTGCCACGCTGATACATATCCACAATCCAGCCAATGGCAATCATCGGCCATACCAGCATGCCCAGATATTGGAAAAAGGCGATAAAGCCGCCGATGGTGATATCGCCCTTGATGGTAGCCTGACCGCCAAAATACAGTGCGATAATCATCGAACAGGCAATAATGAAGCCCTGGAAAGGATGGAAAAAGCCGGCAATTCTTGCCATCGAGATATTTTGATTTACAAATTCCAGCGAAACCTCGTCAACCTTATCCAGTTCCGCCTTTTCCTGATTAAATGCCTTTACAATGCGGATGCCGGAAATGCTCTCCTGAATCTTGCCGCTCATGCTGGCAAAGCTCGCCTGTACCAAGGCAAAACGCCGGTGCATCTTCTTGCCAAAGTAGCCGATGGTGATGGACAATATCGGCATGGGGATGATGGCAAGCAGTGTAAGCCGCGGGTTGATGGAAACCATAAAGGAAAAGCTGGCAATGGTCATCAAAACGATGTCCATGGCGGCGATCATGCCCATTCCCAAAAGCATGCGCACGGCATTCAGGTCATTCGTGGCGTATGCCATTAGGTCGCCGGTTTTGCTCTTGTTAAAGAAGTTTTGTGAGAGCTTTAAGAGGTGATTGTAAAAATCCTGTCGCAGGCTTTTTTCAATGCGGTGGGAATTGCCGATGATCAAAATGCGCCAAAAATAGCGCAATACCATTACGGCTACGGCAAGCCCAAAGATGATGAGACCCACCCAGATAAGCCCCTGTTCATCGATAGTACGGTTTTGAATGCTATCGATAGCATATTGCGTCACTTTGGGCATGATGAGCTGCACCACATCCACCAAAATGAGCATTAAAATGCCTCCCAATATCTTAGTGTAACTCTTTTTCAGATATGGAAGTATCGCGTCAAAAGTTCGCATTTGATGTATATCCTTTTTTCTTACTAACACAGATCACTGTTGCATGAGTTTTTTGCTATTGAGTCAATCTGTGGGCAGGCGAGTTTTTGGCAAGAAGTATTTTTGAGGATAGATATTGCGCGCAGCTTTGCCAGAACTATGGAGAGGTATTTTCCCGCAGATTACGCGGATTTTCCCGCGAATTTCACAGATATTTCCCACGAATGAACGCGAATTAAAACCGGTTTTGTGGGGCAGAATAATAATGTGGGAGCGACATCTTGTCGCTTGAAGGTATATACGGCATCTTGCCGTATAAAAATAGAAATCATGCGGCAGGATGCCACACCCACATTCATGCGGCAAGATGCCACATCTACTTTTCTGCGGCAAGATGCCACATCCACAGTGCTTATAACCTCCCCCAAAAATAACAATAACATTGACAAATATCTGGACACCAAAATACTGACCTTATGACCTGATGGTGCTTTTGCAAAGGTAAAAGGGAAATCTGAATTGATGCGGTCTCCGCCACTGTATGCAGCATAAAGGTTTGCCCCGCCACTGTTTATCGTAAATGGGAAGGCGTGGCAAGATAACCGCTGTGAGCCAGGAAACCTGCCAACAGGTGTATTTTAAGCGTTTTCACGGAGCCAAAGAGAACTGCTTAAATACCCGCATTTAGCGCCCGGTCATATAAAGAAACTAAGAGGTGAATCCGATGCGCTACCAGCTATGCCACCGTTTTATCAAGCCCTTAGTGATGCTTTGTGTCCTGATAGGGCTGCTTGTTGTAACCCCTTTATTTGCCCAGGAGATTATCTTGCAAGTTCAAGATTCTGCCGGGCACGCGATTTCTGGCGTAAGCATTACCGATGGCAGCTTTTTTGCCTATAGCGATTCCTTGGGGCAGGCGCATATAAGCTATAGCAGCAAGGTATTACGCTTTAGCCATCCGGGCTATCACGAGCTAAAAACTCATATAAGCAAAGCGAGCAGGCAAAGCTTCACCCTGCAAGATAGGGAAATACTTTTGCCCGTGGTTTACGTGCAGGATAGCGCCATCTTTGGCTCGCTGGACGCCTTAGGCAGCCGGCAGATTCATCCGGATACGGATTTTGCGGTTCAAAACGCTGCGGAATTATTCGCCAATGAGAGCAGTTTTCACAGCGCCGATACGCGGCTTTTGGGCGAACAGCAAAGCCTTTCTCTTTTGGGTTCGCTCAGCCGCCATACCCTGGTAATGCTGGACGGCTTGCCTCTCAATAACGCCGGAGAAGCCTTTGATTTCAGTAAAATATCTCTTTCGCAGATCGAGCGCATCGAGATCGTAAAAGGCAGTGCTTCCGCCTTGGGTGGCTCATCTGCCATTGGCGGCATCGTAAATATCATCTCCAAAAGCCCTTCTCACAAAAATGAGCTCAAGCTCGCTTCCGAAAGCTCCATCGGCTCCTTTGAGGCGTATAAAGAGGATTTATCTGCTTTCTGGGCTTATGCCAAATGGGCATTCAGAGCGCAATACGCCATCTACACGGCAAAAAATGACTTTGCTTATAGCCCCTGGTGGGATACCGCGGGAGATTATAAGCGCGATCATAATGCTAAAAATGCGCAGGATTATGCCTTTGGTGCGCAGTATCAGGGCGCCAAACACGCATGGGATTACAGCTATCGGGGCGGGCATTTTAGAAAGGAATTGCCCGGACCTATCAACTTCCTGCCTTTGTATGATAATGCCCATAGTGATGGCGGCTACTCTCAGCACAGCCTGGGTAATAAATGGCAAAAAGGAAGCTTTAGCAATGAGACGAAACTCTTTTATCAATACGACTCCAACCACTACAAAAATGTGGATTCCAGTAACAACGCAAATCCCAAAGATTATATCCAAAGTCAACAAAATGTAGGATTTCAAAACCGGTTGAACTGGGCAAAAACGCAGCATAAGGCAGGGATTTTGCTGGAATATAAGCGCTTGAATTATTGGCTAAAACACTATCCAATAGGCACAAATCCGGGTATGGAACAAAACCAACGACTGGATAACCTGGCGTTCGGGGCTTCTTATGCCTTGAAATGCGAATTAGGAGATTTCGCATCAGAGAGCCAGCTAAACTTACGCCAGGATTTTACCGAAGAAAACGACTATTTTACCCAGCGTTTTACTCAGCATTTTGGCTATGAAGGTGTGCTCAAATATAGCCTGGATGCCAGTATTGGCACGGGCTTTGCTATGCCTTCTGTTTACGATATGTATTGGATTGGAGATAGCGAAACCATTGGGAATCCAAACTTGAAGTCCGAAACTTCGCGTACTTACGCCTTGGAAGCTGCGCTTGAAAATCCCTGGTTCAAGCTCTCTTGTGGCGTGCAACAAAGCGAGATAGAAGACCTTATCAAGTGGCAGCAAGTCAATCTCTTTGGCCCTATCTGGAAGCCCTTTAATGTAGGAAGCGCGCGCATCCGCAATCTGGAAACAAGTGCCGATTTACAAATCCTGCCCTGGCTCAAGCTGGATAGCAAGCTCAGCCTTAGCGAAGCCAAAGATTTCTCGCGGGATTCGGCGGGCAATCCTTCCGCTATTTATGGGAAATACCTTACTTATACTCCCCGGCTAAAAAGCGTAAGCACGCTGATAGCCGAGCAGAAATATGCAGTCGCCAAACTGAGCTATAGCTATACGGGAGAGCAATATAAAACGGAGGATAATCTGATAGACCCCCTCAAAGCCTACGATAATCTGGATTTGCAATTGGCGCTAAAACACGAACTAAAAAGCTGGAAACTAAGACTAAGCCTGAATCTGAATAACCTGCTAAATAAGCGCTATGAGGTGTATTCCTACGTGCCGCAGCCGGGCTTTAACTGGCACACGGCGCAGGGGATAAGCTACGAACTGTAAGGGTTAGGTGCTTTTTGATCTGTCAATGTGTGCATCCAAATACGAAATGTGGTCAGTAGCAGGAGATTTCCACCACGAAAATGTAGGGGCGGCCCGTGTGCCTGCCCAATGCTTACACGGATTGAACGGATACCACGGATTTTTATTATCACAGAGAACGCTGAGAACACAGAGAACACTGAAGAGGGGTATAAGATTGCAGGATAGCTCTTTGCGCTTAGCTTTTTTGTCCACAGATTAACGCAAATTATCACAAATTTAGTCAGCCTCTTGGACTTCTTGCCGCTTATCCGCCTTCTATCGCCGCCAACGCCTTATACAAGCGGCAAGGAGTTCAAAAGGCTTTCCCAAATTCCACACACCATGCGTAAGCGTCAAATTAACCTGCGCTTGCGCAGCCAGTGAGCTTGCGAGTTTTAGGCAAGATCACCTTGGGTAAAGAAACGCGTTTAAATATGGAAATAAAACCCCAGCCCCCCCTAACCGGGTTCTGCTCGGCAGACATGTTGAAAATATCGGATAGTTTAGGCATTTTGTTCTCTCCGTTTTATACGCGTTTTATGATTATTTGTAACCGCAATATTTCTTAGACTATTACTAAACATAAATCAGCTCATTTGGCTCATTTTTGGGATCAACCAATTTCGCACGGGACAATTTTTCCGCCCATTTCCCGTATGCCTCTCTCGCAATGCCCTCACCTCTACCCCGAATTTACCGGTAGAGGCGAGGGCATTGTAAGGGCAACAGACGGGGATGCAGGCAACGCTGTCCCGAAATGCCAAAACCAAGCACGATATCCAACGAAACGAGAATGTAGGGGCGCAAGGCGCCAAAGCCCGCATTTAACAAAGCGTGCGCGTAGCGCACACCGTAACAAATTGATACACAGTCCGTAATGATTACCAGATGCGTGTAAATTTCGGCGGGTTCAAGGCATTGAACCCCTACATTTCTGAGGGGAACATTTCTTGTTGTGCTATTCATTTTACCATTATCAGATAAGTTCGGAATTTGGTATCCTCAAGAAATGCTAAAACATACAACCGAGCGGAACCCCTTTAGGGGTGGCATTTTAGATAGCAATCGCGTTATGTAGCAATATGATAAATAAAACCCCAGCCTCCCCTTAGACTTACTCCCCAAAAACGCTTTTTTGGGGAGTAAGTCTAAGGGGAGGCTGGCGGATAAAAAACAACCATCAAAACGCATCAATTACCCAGGGTTTATCTTGCCTAAAACTCGCAAGCTCATTTTTTGGCAAGAACACCCTGGGCTACCTAAAATGTCGTTCCTCCGGAACTCATGCGGCTGCACAAGCGCAGGTTTATCAGATCTGGCTATCGCCAGTAGAAGCGACACCTTGTCTTATATAAAAAACAAAACATGCGGCAAGATGCCACATCCACTTTTATGCGGCAAGATGCCACATCCACTTTTATGCGGCAAGATGCCACATCCACTTTTATGCGGCAA
Organism: Candidatus Cloacimonadota bacterium; assembly: GCA_028695495.1. Classification (GTDB taxonomy): domain Bacteria; phylum Cloacimonadota; class Cloacimonadia; order Cloacimonadales; family Cloacimonadaceae; genus UBA5456. Next base: position 50,495 of record JAQVIX010000002.1, read on the forward strand.
GATGCCACATCCACTTTTATGCGGCAAGATGCCACATCCACTTTTATGCGGCAAGATGCCACATCCACTATGTTGGGAAAGCCGCTTGAACTCCAGCACACTTGCATAAGGCGTTGCCAGCACTAAAAGGCGGATAAGTGCACTGAAGTCCAAGAGGCTGGTCGCTGCGCTCGCTTTTAGAGCAAAGCAAAAACAAACAAGGCAACTTATCTACGAGCGTCAGCATCTAATAAACCATTGCGAGCTTGCGAGCAATACCGCCATTATTCATCATTCATCGTTCATTATTCATTGCAAGGCATCGCGTTGCACCACTTCCCTTATCACCCACGCCGCAGCCATCATGCCCATTATCGCCGGTAAATACGAAATGGAGCCAATTACCTGCCTTTGCCTGCCGCGCTCAATAGTCAGCTCGCTCTCGCTTTCAATCTCCATAGCCGGAAATATCGGCAGTTCCGAGGAATAAATGCAAGGAAAATCGCCCTTTACCCCCCGCCGGCGCAAGAACTTCCGTACCCGGCGCGCCAGAGGGCAATTCTCGCTCTTTTTTAATGGAGCCAAATGCAGCTTGCTGGGGTCTAAGCGGTTGCCCGCACCCATTACGGAGATGAAGCGGCGCTCCGTCTTGGCAAGCTCTTCCAAAAGCCCGATCTTGGGTCCCAGGCTATCGATGGCGTCTATAATAAAGTCCGCATTGGCAAGTAGTTCGCTCCTATTTTCACTATCCAAAAATACCTGATGGCATAGCACTTCCGCGGCGGGATTGATGCTGAGTATCCGCTCCCGCATTAGTTCTGTTTTTACTTTTCCGATGCTATCCTGCGTGGCTAAAAGTTGGCGATTGATATTGGTAGCGCCCACGGTGTCAAAATCGACAAGGATAAAAGAGCCAATCCCTGCGCGCACAAGGGCTTCTGCGGCGTAAGAACCCACCCCGCCCAAGCCGGCGATGGCTACTTTGGTTTGCTTTAAACGCTTGAGGGCATCTGTGCCAATAAGCAGTTCGGTACGAGAAAAATCCGCCATATTCATTTAATGCCCCTTAGCAATAGATAGTTATCGTATTGTATTGCCTTTAGTTCGCTGATGCCTGTGCCATATCTTTGGGATACTGTTTCTGCCAAATCAATGAGGCGGAGGAGCGGGTTTATTTCACCCTGCGTTAGATAATAACGGGTAATATCCGTCTCAAAAAGGTAGCGTTTACTCTCCAGCATCTCGCTGAGTAGCAGTGTCTTATCCTTCTTTAGAACGCGCTCACTGATGGTGAAATAAGCATCAAGCTTTAGAAACAAGCGAAAAGCTTCGGTGGAGCCGGCGTAGCCGTGAATCAGATAGCGCAAAGGATACTCGCGCAGGATTTCGTATGCCGCCTGTTGATGCCCCACGATGTGCAGCACCACGGGCAGCTTATGTTCTGCGGCTAAGTCCAGTTGCTGGATAAAGCCTTGCTGCATAGCGCTGAAGTCTTTATTCATTCTATCCAGCCCGATTTCGCCCACTGCCCAAAGGCGCTGCTGCTGGCATAAACGCGCAATATCCGCATATTCCAAATCGCAGGGCGGGAAATTGGGGTGCACGCCGGCGCTGTATATAATCCCGTAGCGCGCGGCATTGGCTGCATACCACTTTAGCTCCTCTTTCGTTAAAGCATTGGAGAGAAAGCCCTTTATCCCCTTTTCGTTCGCTTCTTTGAAGGCGGCTTCAAAGGGCAGGGCGCTGGCTAAGTTTGCCAAATGGCAGTGCGCATCCAGCCAGATCACAGCTTTAGCTCCGGTAAAAGCTTCAGGATTTCCTGCGCGCTACGTTCTCCCGCTTTGCCGTCCAAATTATCGAAAAATATGGCGTTAGCCGCTTCTCTGCCCGCTCTTTGTTCCTCCGGATTGCTGAGTGCGCGCTCAATCGCTGCGGGTAGTTCATCAAAAGTGCTAATGCGCAAGCTGATAGTGGGTAAGAGCGCTTCTATTTCCGGCACGCTGCGGGGAGTGGGGGGGACTTTCCAGGAAATCATCGGTTTATCGAAGGCGCAGCACTCGCCGATAATGGAAGAGCTATCCACAATGCAGGCATCTGCTTCCCAGATGGCTTGTAGGGGCATATCTTTGAGGTAAGTGACAGTCGGCATGGCTTCTATGCGCTTAACTATTTTGGCATTCATCCAGGGGTGCAGGCTCACGTAAATATCGTATTTGCTGGTAAGTTCGGGTAGGCGCTCCAGCCAGAGGTGGATGCCGCTCATGCCGCTGGAATCGTATGTAGCAGTGAATACTATACGTTTCCTGGCGTTTGCCGGGCTGCTGCTTTTTGCTTGGTTTAGGTAAGGGTCCAGCTTGGGATAGCCGCCCACTTTGCCGCAGGTGATGCCCCGGGCTTGTGCATTGGCGAGGTCTTTGGCGCTGGTGTAGAGATACAAACTAAAGGGTTTGTAGTGCGAGGCAGAGCCTATGCGTTTGAAGTGGTAGGCGCCATGCGTCATGCCAATCTTGATCACCTTGCGGGAGGGGAACTTATGCGAGGCTACGCGGCACATTATTACCGCTTTGGGAAATGCGGGCAACGGGCTTACCCGGTAGCCCATCTGGCGTAAGGCTCTGCGGGTGTGGGGCTTATCGGATACAATGCGTAGGGGTATCAGGTATTTCTGGATCGGTAGCCAGTTTTGCATATCCACGGTGCTGTGGCAGTAAAATACCGTTTCCCGCCGTTTGCAAAAGAGGTCTAAGAGCCGCCAGGCGAGCGAGTAAAAGGGTTTTAGGAGATAGTAGGAAGCAACCATTAACCTAAGTGAAATGCCAGCGCTTCAGCTAAAAAGCGTTCAAAACAGGGTTCTGCTTCAGTAAAGCGCCAGGCATCACCTGCCTTTTGGTAATAACCAAGGCTGCGCATCACGGTTTGAGTGCCAAAGTGAGCGGCTTGATACTCAAAGAGATAGAGCTTGCCTTGTGCGTCTTGCCCTAAGTCTATTGAAAGAAAGGGTGAACGGAAGCTTTGGTAAAGCTCGCGCGCTTTATCCAGAAGCGGATAAGGGTTTTCAGGTGAGAAATCGAAACGTTTGCCGCCGCTGGCACGGAAATCTCCCTCGCGGGTTAAGCGTTTGCTAATAAAATACTTCTCGCCCAATACCAAGACCCTGTAATCGCAGCTAAGCCCCGGAACATATTCCTGCAGGATAAAGGGGATTTCTGGGGTGCTAAAGTCGATATACCACAGGGCATCTTTGCGCAGGTCATAATTTGGATAGCCGGGGAATAGCTTCTTTTTGCGCAGGTGTTTACGGCGCCAAAAGTCCAGCCTCTTTCCCAGGCTTGGCTGGGGTTCGTGTTTGGCTAATTGCCGGTAAATATCTGCTAAACTATGCACCAAAGCCACTCCAGTGCTGTTGGAACCGGTAAGGGTCTTGAATACACAAGGGAACTTGAGTTCATAGTGCTTTAGCTCGCGCTTGCTGCTAAAATACAGGGCAGCAAGGCTGTGTAAAGCCAGGCTACTCTTGTGTAATTCCTGCCAGCCTTTGTTTTCGTGGCAGCTAAACATCTGAAAGGAAGGGATTAGCGTATTGCCTTGTGTTTCCAGATAGCTGAGGAGGTCGCGGATATAGTCATGCTGGTTTTGGCGATGGCTAAAGGAGTAAAATACCAGGCTGTTTTCTATCTTCACTTTGCCATTTGCCACTTCGTGAAACTCGTGCACAAGCGGCAGATAGCCCAGTTTCTTTAGTTCTTCCACAAAGCGCGGAGTATCCAGCGAAACCCAGGGCTTGCGGGTTTGCCCAATGAAGCCATCGTATCCGGTTAAAATGTAAAGCTCTTTCACTCTTTTGTTAGCTCCTGTATAATGCGCTTAAATGCCGCTTCGGGAAGCGTTTGACGCATGCAATTATGGTGTTTTAGAGGGCACTTTTGAGGACCGTGGCTGCTGCAGGGGCGGCAATCCAAGTCTTGTTCAAACACAATGTCCCCCTCTCTAAAGGGATAATAGCCAATGCGCTGCACGGTGGGGCCAAAGAAGGCAAAGACCTTTGTTTGCATGGCGTTTGCTAAATGCAGGGTGCCGCTATCGTTGCAGATCATTGCCTGGCATTGGTTGATAGCCGCTGCACTTTCCAATAGCGAGCAGCTTCCTGCCAGGTTGATTGCGCTATCGGGCGGAAGTTCATTGGCGATATACGCGCATTTATCCTGATCGTCTTTACCGCCGATAAGAACTATCCCAAAGCCTTGCTCTATCAGTAGTTGTGCCAGACGCGCATAATACTCCTGCGACCAGCATTTAGTAGCCCATACCGAGCCGGGCGCCATTGCCAGTAGCTTTTTGCCCTTGAGCGGTTGCAGCAATTCCTCTGCCTTTTGGTAATGCTGTGGTGAGGGGAAAAGCTCGGTTTGCATCTCAAACTCCTGCGGCGAGAGCAGTTTAAGCAGGCTTAAGTTCTTATTTATCTTGTGGATACCGCGCGGGTGCGGGGTCTTCTTATTTAGCAAAAAGGGCAGACTGCCCCGGTCAAAGCCCACCCGCAAGGGGATTCCCGCCAAGTACAGAAGCAGATGCGTGCGTGCCGAGGAGTGCGGGCTTATCACCATATCATAACGCCTGTTTCGCAGTTCTTTACGCATCTTCAGGAAGGCGAAAAGCGGGTTCTGGCGTTTGGGGAAGCTCAGTATATCATTCAGATGGGGGTTGTTTTGCAAAAGCGGTGCCGCGGCAGGAATCACCAAAGCATCGATTAAGGCTTCCGGATACAGGCTTTTAGTGGCACGTATCAACGGGGTAATGAGGATTACATCTCCCAAAAAGGCGGTTTGCACGATCAAGATTCGCTGCACAGTAGCTCCTCATACAGGCGCAGATTCTCTACCACCATATTCTCTTTGCTAAAGCGTTTTACCGCTTGCTGTGCGTTTTCGCCCAGGCGCACTCGCTGCTTTTTATCCGCTGCCAAATCCAGCATTGCTTTCGCCAGGGCTTCGCTATTTCGCGCTTCTACCAGGATGCCGCTGTGTCCGGAGGCAATCATCTCTGGAATGCCGCCGGCACGGGTGCCGATTACCGGCAAGCCCAGGCTCATGGCGTCTAAAACCGTGGTGCCTAAGCCCTCTTTTTTGGAAGCGATTACAAAGATGTCGAAGGCTTTTAGGTGCGTGCCTACTTCGCGCTGAAAGCCGGTAAAGCTAATGTGTGCTTGAATCCCCAGTTCCTGCGCCAGCTCTTTCATGGTGCCCAATAGCGCACCGTCCCCTACCGCTACAAAATGCAAGTGCGGATTAGTCTTTAGTGCCAGCGCTGCCGCATGCAGGAAGTTGCGGTAGTCCTTGTGCGCCACAAAGGCGGCTACAGTGCCGATAATCACTGCGCCTTCCGGAATCTGCCAGAGGCTGCGGTAATTCGGGGCAAGCGGGCTTTGGGCAAAACGCTTTAGGTCAACCCCGCTGTGGATAAGCGTGATCTTAGCGGCGGGAATACCATCTTTAAGCATTACCTGCCGGATGTTTTCGGAGATTGCCACGATTCTACTTAAGCGGGAACTGCAATATTTCCAGCGGGAGAGGGGGTTGCGCTGGATGGGAAAATCCACCCGCCGGCTGGCAACAAGACGCAAGCCGGGCGCAAAGAGTTTGGCTAAATGCCCCCAGTTAAGTGCATGACCGCTATGCAGATGCAGGATATTATAGCCCTGCCGGGTGGCATAGCGCGCCAGGGTAAAGCCTGCCCAAAGGTCGAGATCGTGCCGGTAGCGAAGCGGGTGATAGGGCAGAGCGCTATCCTGCAAGCGCCGTGCCATTGGCAAATGTGGCTGGCAGATAAAGCCAGACCTTATGCCCCTTTGGCAAAGCCCTTGATGCAGGTAAAAGGCTTGCTGCTGTCCGCCGCGCCAGCACGGTGCCGGGTCCACATGTAAAATGGCAATCTCTTTCATTTCTTGTACTTGTACCCGATGCTCCAGGCGGAGTTTTTGGCTAAAAGCTGCCCCGTATAGCCATCTAAAAAGCTTATATTGAATATATACATTTTGATAAGGACAGCAGAAAGCTTCGTCATATCAGCGCTTTAGGAGTTTGTAATTCTTAAAAGTTCCCAAGGGTCCCGCAAACTTTTCCAATATCGAAAGCAGGCGAACCCTCGGTCTCTCGTGTTTATGCTGTTTACGGTACTTATCTGGCCTGCCAGAATACTGCAATTTATCTGCCCAGTCAAATGCCTTTATTCTTTCCTGCATCACCGCCGGATGGCTGCCTTCAAATACTTCCAGGCGATCCAGAGGGCCATAATCAAAATAGCTAGGTTGATTGTTGTAATACTCCTCTGCGCGCGCTTTTCCCCAGTGTATGGAATTAAAATAGCGGCTCTTTCGCTGCATCAAATGCGGCGGACGCACCCAGCCGTAATGGTAGATATAGGCATCCACTTTCGCCACTTTCAGCTTGCGTGTGCCGGTTTCCTGCCGCGGAAACTCATAATAATCGAACCATCTAAAGGACTGCGCACTTTGATAGGAATGGATCTTGGGCAGATTGCGCACGATGCGGATTTCCCAGGGATACCAGCCGTGTCCGCCGTGATAGTGCTGGTAATCTCCCCAAAAGTGCCGGTATTTAAAGAGCAGACCTTCCACCTCGGTATCCTCCAAAAGCTCTTCACAGCGCGCCACAATTGCCGGCAGATACTTCTCGTGCACCACCTCATCTGCCTGCACATAAAAGAGCCAATCGCCCGTGCAGGCTTTCATGGCCACATCCGTTTGATAACTATTGATCATGCCACGAATGCAGTATTTTTCGTCCCAAACGGTATCGATGATCCTTATTTTGGGGTCGCCAATCGCCGCCACAAGCTCGCGACTGTGGTCGTCCTCATCGCCTTTGCCGATGGCGATTACAAACTCATCGCAGATGGGCAGGATGGATTTGATTGCTTCCACTGTGGGATAATACAGCTTTTCGCCGTTTCTTACAAAGGAAAATCCGCTTATTTTCATCTTTAATACTCCTTATACTTTATTAACATCAGTAGTTATTGCTTTTAATATCGCTTTTGATGATGGTAGATGATATCTGCGGCGTGCGCGGCAGGTATATCACCTTGCAATAGTCTTTTAGATAGTCAAATCGCCCTTCCCAGTCGTCGCCCATTACCAGAATATCGATCTTATGCTGCTGAATATCCCGAACCTTCTGCTCCCAGTTTTCCTCTGGAATTACCAAATCCACATCGCGGATGGCTGCCACGATGGCGGCGCGCTCGTGATAAGGATAAACGCACTTTTTCGCTTTGGTTTGGTTAAACTCATCCGTGGAAACCGCCACCACCAGAAAGCTTCCCAAAGCCTTGGCGCGCTGGATGATGCGCAGATGCCCCAGGTGAAAGAGGTCGAAGGTGCCGTAGGTAATTACGCGCTTCATTGAGAGTAGTCTCCGGTATTAAATTGCAGGTTATACAGCGCCTGATAGCGGGCGTTATTTGCCAAAAGCTCGCTGTGGCTCCCCGCTCCCACGATCTTGCCGCCTTCCAATACCACGATGGTATCTGCCTTCAGGATGGTGCTAAGCCGGTGCGCCACAAGCAGTACCGTGCGGTTTTGCGTGGCGGCATCGATGGCGTCTTGCACCATGCGCTCGCTTTCGGTATCCAAGGCGCTGGTGGCCTCATCGAAGATCAGAATTGGCGGATTCCCCACAATGGCGCGGGCAATGCAGAGCCGCTGCCGCTGTCCACCCGAAAGGTTCGAGCCTTTTATCGCTAATTGTTGCTCATATTTATCCGCTAATTCCTGGATGTATTCATCCGCATGGGCTATTCTCGCCGCTTCATGTATCTCCTCATCCGATTGCGCTTTATGGCTGCCGTAGGCGATGTTTTCTTTAACGGTTTTGGTGAATAGGATAGATTCCTGGGTTACCACGCCAAAGAGGCTGCGCAGGTCGTTCAGGCGGATTTGCCGGATATCGATACCATCGATCAGGATGCGTCCTTCTTTTACATCATACATGCGGTTTATCAGATTGGTAATAGTGGTTTTACCACCTCCGCTGGCGCCCACAAAGGCGATCTTTTGCCCCTTTTTTATCTTTAGCGAAAAGTCGCGAATTACATATACCCCTTCTTGGTAATAAAAGCCCACTTTATCGAATACGATATCACGTTCAAAGGTCGGTTTTTCAATGGCATCTGGTGCATCCTGAATGCTGGAACTTTGGTTTAGAACGTAAGCAATACGTTCCATGGAGACCCCCGCCTTTTTTACCTCGGTATAAAGCTGGGTGATGGATTTGAGCGGGTGAAGCATGGAAAAGATGGCAAAAAGAAAAGCGGTAAAATCGCCTAACGAGAAATGCGCTTCGGGGCTGAGAATCATGCTGCCGCCCATGATTACTACTACAACGCCGGTAATGGTGCTATTGATCTCCGAGAGCGGCACATTCATAGCGGCATAAAATTGCGAGCGTTGCCATTGGGTTAAATTGCTGTGATTTATCTTTTGAAAGGCGATATATTCATCTTCTTCGCGGCGAAATGCCTTTACTATCTTGATGCTATTTAATACTTCTTCCACCACGCTAAACATCTGGGAAATCTGGCTTTGGATGCGGCGGGAGTATTTCTTGATCTTTTTGCCCAGAAAGCCAATACTAAAAGTAAGCAGCGGCACGATAAGCGCGCTATAGGCAAAGAGGCGGGCATTTAGCATTAGTGCGATATACATATATACGATGATGGAGCTAAAATCCCGGATACTATTGAAAACAGCGAAGATAAACTGATTGGATACAATCTCCACGTCGTTTACCATGCGCACAATGGCATCGCCTACCTGGTTTTTGCCATAAAACTCCAGGCTTTGGTCTAAGTAGCGTTTGAACATGATATTGCGCATATCGCGGATGGTTTTGCCCCGCAGCTTTACAAAAAAGTAGCGGTTCAGGAAATAGCTGATATTCTTGAGCAGTATCAGCACCACGATCACCCCGCAGAGGATGTAAAGCAGCGCCAATGAACTACTTACCAGCATCAAATCCTTCAGGCTTTCCCAAAGTGGACTAAGGTCTTGCAGACTGCGGATTTGCCAGAGCGAACCTATTTGCGAGATATAGGATAGATAGATTTCTTTGAGCTGGGCGAGCACTTCGGCACTATTATGATACAGGATTTCCGGCTTATTGGGATTGAATACATAGTCAAAAAGCGGAACCAACAAGGTGATACTAAAACCGCTAAACAGGGCAAATAGTATCATTGCCAGCAATCCAGCCACCATATAAGGCCAGTAGCGTAGCATGATCCTGCCTAAAAGGAGGACTTTGTTTTGAGATCGGGCAATTTTCTTTTTCATACTTAGTGCCAATAAAAAAAGCCAGCAAATGCTGGCAAGAAAAATTGTGGCACGCCCTAAGGGAGTCGAACCCCTAACCTTCTGATCCGTAGTCAGATGCTCTATCCAATTGAGCTAAGGGCGCACACTGTCTGCTCATCTTTTAGATAAGCCTCATTCTGTCAATAAAAATCTTGATAGAGGATTGTAAATGGCGGTGAATTAAAGATATAAGGCTATACTATTCCATAAGGCGCACTTGCATCTGCCAGCTTTTAGCGTGTGAAAGCAAAAACGCACTTGACATTTTTCCCCATATTACAATTATCTGCATCATGAAAGAAAAGATACTAATCCTCCTGATATTATGCGCTTTGTGCTGTGCTTTAACTGCCCGGCAGAGTGATTCTTTTACTTGGGAATACCTTAAATCCTATCCTGAATCTGTATGCGAGGGCGTGCAGGCGCCATGTAGCTGGGAAAGAGGGGATTACCTTGTTTTGGCGGGCATTTTGGGTGGCGGCACCCTGCTGTATATTTACGATGAAGCTATCCGCGATTTTGTGCAAGAGCAGCGTACGGATACCAGCGACAAATATAGCCTTGTGCTAAAGCAATTTGGCGAAGGGAAATACGTGCTTCCCGCCATTGGTGCAAGCATTTTGGGGGGCTACGTGGCGGATTCGCCCAAAACTATGGATACCGGGCTACTGTGTCTGAAAAGCTTCGTTTTGGCGCAAGGCAGCATTCAGGTGCTAAAGCTTGCCAGCCAAAGGCGGCGACCCTCAGCCGGTATGAATAATCACTTTTGGGCGGAGGGGGGCTTCAATCGCAAGCACGATAGCTTTCCTTCCGGACATACCGGCATCGTTTGGAGCATAGCGCCCATCTTGGCAGCGCAATATCCGCAGCAGAAATGGCTGGCGCCCACGGCGTATGGCATTGCCACGCTTACCAGTATGTCCCGGATATACGATAACCGCCATTGGAGCAGCGATGTATTTGCTGGCGCGGTAATCGCCTATTTTAGTGCGCAGCTTAGCCTAAAAAGCACCCCAAGATTAAGCGCGCAAAGTGATGGGAAGAGTATCAATTTTCAGTATAATTGGTGAGTTTTATCAGAATAACGCAGGCAAACGGGTGAGCGCGGGTTTTTGCGAGGCTGTCCCGAAATGCCAAAACCAAGCACGATATCCAACGAAACGAGAATGTAGGGGCGCAAGGCGCCAAAGCCCGCTTTTAACAAAGCGTGCGCGCAGCGCACACCATAATAAATTGATATTGAGTCCGTAATGATTAGCTGTTGGGTATAGATTTCGGCGGGTTCAATGCCTTGAACCCCTACATTTCAGGTGTGGACATTTCTTGTTGTTGTGTTGTTTTTCGTATTATTGGACAGCCTCTAAACCTTCTCAAAATCTCCGCTATGCTTTAGGCGCTCTAAAACTTCATCCGTGCAGCCGCGGCTGAGCGCCAAATAGTGTTTGGCGGCAATCTCCAGAAAATCGGGCGTTAAATAGCCGAGCTTCACCACAATTACATCCATATTCAGATAGTTTAGTGCAAGCGCTTCAAACATATCCACACCGGTGAATCCGATGTGTTTGGAAGTGATAATTAGCTCAAATTCCGCTGTTTGAAAGAGGATTAGTTCCGAGGAATAAACGCCAAATGCTGGCACATATCTGAGGGGCACACCTTTGATCACCAAATCTTGCGAGTATTTCGTATCGTAAGTGCCGCCAATCTTTAGCTCTATCACACTGCCAATTTGCCCTTTGCAGCGTTCTACCGCGCGCGGATCGTATATCCCCGCTACCAGGATTTTCAGTGTGCGGCATTCCTCTTTTAATTCATGGGAAAGTAGCGCTATCATGCTGTTATTATCCCCCGTAGAGCCGGCTGTGGGGTTATCTCCGCTATCGGATACAAATACGGGTTTCACACTCTCTGCCAATGCCTTGCGCAGGCTTATTAAAGGCTCATCCGCTTCAGCCGAAAAGCCAAAGTCCCCCTTTTTCGATGTAAATAGTTGAGCCAAATCCCGGGCATAAAGTTCTGCCTTATCCGGCGCATTATCCGTTATTACCACGGCAGTTACGCCATTATCCGGAGTATCTGCCCAGGGAAAGCCCAAGAGCAAAGAGGCAGCTAATACGCCTTCTTCCGTTTCCAGATGGCGCAGTGCAGCGATCAATTCCCGCATGGGAGAGCATTCAGTTTCGGACTTTTCGCCGGCGATGAGGTAAGGGAGTTTTACTGCTTTCATACAGAGCTTTTTGCCCTCGCTTAGCAGCATATCTGCTAGGCGGGCAGCGTGTTGCCCCGTTTCCCAAGCATCCGTGTGCGGTGCAGTTTTGTAGCCCACCAGCGCCTCTACACATTCCAGCATGGTATTCGTAATGGTGGCGTGCATATCCAGCGCACAAACGATGGGAACTTTCGGGTAGCGGCGCTTAATCGCCAGCAAAAGGTCGCTTTCTGCTGAGCCTATCTTTCCCACGCGCATGGAGCCGTGCAGGGGAAGCACAAAGATATCTGGGATTACATCCCCTAAAAGCTCAAAGAAGCGTGCTTTAAGCTCCAGATACAAGGCTAATGAGACCTCGCCATTGGGTACAGCGCGGGCAAATACCAAGGGCAATATCCGGTAGCCTTCACGCTCCCAAAAGTAATCCGCAATCCCCTGTGCTGAAGGATATTTATCGCCTTTGGTATAAAGCGCTTCGCCTTCAAAAATGATGAAATCTTCGCGGGAAGTGATGATGGGATTGAAGGTATTGGATTCGTGGAAGAATCCGCCAATTGCCACTATCTTCATGAGAATAGCTCCCGGATGCGCTTTATTTCTGCAAAATCTGCCCTGCGCACAAGGTAATCCCTTGCGCCATCGAGGGATAAACTAAAATCCGTATCGCGGTAGCGCATAAGGCTATCAATGTATTTCGTGGCGGAAAAATGAAGCTCCTGCACCCCGCTTTTTTCTACTAACTCTAAAGCGTTTTGGGAATTGATGCCGCCACCCGCCATAACCTTGATCCCATCCGGGGCAGACTCTATCAAATGCTGTATCCAACCGACGCCTTCGAGCGCAGTGGCACAGGTGCCGGAGGTGAGCACTCTATCTACGTTGTAGTCTTTGATATACTTGATGTAAAACGAGGGATCGTTGCAAAAATCAAACGCACGGTGGAAGGTAATAGGTAAGGGGGCACTCGCCGTTCGGATCAAACCCAGAGAATAACCATCGACCGAGCCATCGGGATTAAGCGCGCCAAATACCACACCATTTACGCCGCAATTTTTAGCGTAATCCGCATCGTAAAGCATGGTTTCGATCTCGGCATCGGTATAGCAAAAATCCCCCGCCCGGCATCGGATAAGTACATGAATATCAATGTCGAGAGCGGCTCTTACGCGACGGATAAGCCCCGCCGAAGGACTAAGCCCGCCCAATTCCAGGGCACTGCAAAGCTCAATGCGGTCTGCCCCCGCTTCCTGGGCGATAAGGGCGGACTCAAGCGAATCTACGCAAACTTCCAATAGCATGATGGCACTTCCTGATGTTTTTTTGCAAGCTACTGGAAAGGCTGTATTGTGTCAATCAAAAAAGGACTACCCTGTATAGGCGCGGAGTTCATGGCGGCAAAATATGTATGCCAATATCTGGGTTTACGGCCGCCATGGACTTCACGAATTTCCATTTGAGGCTGTCCAGTAATACACAAACAACACAACAACAAGAAATCTCCACACCTGAAATGTAGGGGTTCAATGCCTTGAACCCGCCGAAATTTACACCCAACAGCTAATCATTACAGACTCAGTATCAATTTATTACGGTGTGCGCTGCGCGCACGCTTTGTTAAAAACGGGCGCAAAACCTTATATTCTCTGTTCAAGCTTTCACTGTTGATATGCTTTAAACTTTTACAAGTTTGGGGTTTATGATTATTTATAACCGCCATATATCATGCCTATTATCAAACATAAATCCCTTCATTTGACTCCATATTTGGTAAACCAATATCAGTACGGGACACAGCTAACACCTAAGGTAGCCCTCAAACGCATTGCCTGTACTTGGAAAATTATCAATTAAAGCGATTGTTAGCATATATTTCTTGCAATATTCCCAATACTGATTAGTGTATCAATAAACATTTATAATGGGAGGAATGATGAAACGTATAGCTATGAAACTGGTCATACTCATGCTTGCGCTCATGTTTATATCTGCCTGCTCTTTCTCAAACAAGAGAATCCAAGCGAATGAAGAGTATGTAGCAGATGGCAATCAAGAGCCAGATGGCATTTTAGCACAGAAAGACCTGGAAACGGCTTCTTCACAAACAAAGTCTGCAACAGATGGCAATCAGGAGCCAGAACGCATTGCAGCAATGAAAGATATGGTAACTGCTCCTTACTCACAACTTGCGGTACCTCAGTTTGGAATGAGTTCTGGATCTCTACAAGGTGGGGCGGGTGCAATGGGCATTAATGGCGGTGGTAGCTTTGGCGGTCTGCCACAAAATTTCAACACAGATGAATTTAGCGCTCTCACACCCAATATTTTCCATAGTCCGTTTACTGAACCATATTCCACCTTTTCCATCGATGTAGATACAGCTTCCTACAGCACCATCCGTAAATTTCTGAATGAAAACAGGCTTCCGCCTGCCAATGCTATTCGCAGCGAAGAAGTAATTAACTACTTCACTTATGATTATCCGAAGCCGCGGGGAGATCACCCCTTCAGCGTCTATACCGAAATGGGCATTTGCCCCTGGAACTCCAAGCGTAATCTCGTCCATATCGGGCTTTTGGGACGCTCCATCGATGTAAAAACCGCTCCTCCCAGCAACCTTGTCTTTCTCTTGGACACCTCCGGCTCCATGAGATCTCCAAACAGGCTGCCCTTGGTTATCGATGCCATGAAACTGCTGGTGCAAAATATGCGCGAACAAGACCGCGTGGCAATCGTCACTTATGCGGGCAGCGCCGGACTGGCATTGGCTTCTACCAGCGGGGCAAATAAATCCGAAATATATAGTGTATTGGATGCCTTGCGCGCAGAAGGCTCTACCGCCGGAGGTGAGGGTATCAGGCTCGCATATAGAATCGCCCTAGAAAATATGCTGCCTGAAGGCAATAACCGCGTCATCCTCTGCACAGACGGAGATTTTAATGTGGGTGTTTCCAGCACGAGCCAACTCGAAGAATTGATTAGCGAATACCGGGATAAAAACGTGTTTCTCACCGTGCTGGGCTTTGGCATGGGAAATTACAAGGACAACCGCCTGGAAACTCTTTCCAATAAAGGCAATGGCAATTATGCCTATATCGATAATATCAAAGAAGCCAAAAAAGTATTGGTAAACGAAATGGGCGGTACCTTATACACCATTGCCAAAGACGTAAAAATCCAGGTGGAATTCAACCCTGCCCACGTAAAAGCCTATCGCCTCGTTGGCTATGAAAACCGTCTTTTGCGTCCGGAAGACTTTAAGGACGACACCAAGGATGCTGGTGATATGGGTGCCGGACACAGCGTAACTGCTCTTTATGAAATCATTCCTGCCGATTCCAAAGAGGAAATCCCCGGTGTAGATTCCCTTAAATATCAGGATACTATAATCAACGAAGAGGCCCGCAAATCTCCTGAGCTAATGAATGTCAAAATCCGCTATAAACAACCACAATCAGATAAGAGCATCGCTCTCGAAACTCCGGTAAATAAAAAAGTCCTGAAGCTTGAAGATACTTCAAACAACTTCATGTGGAGTGTTGCTGCCGCCAGTTTTGCCATGATGTTGCAAAAAAGCGAATATCGCGGCAACCTGAATTGGTCTATGCTCGAAGAATGGGCGAGATCATATATGGGTGCCGATCCCGAAGGCTATCGCATCGATATGCTGGATTTGATCAAAAAAGCAAAAAAACTGGATGAATCCAAAGAATAGTATGATGTTTTGCCCTCAGCTCTTCCTGGTAATACCATACCAGGGAGAGCACAGAGTGGCAAAGTTACCATAGAAAAAGACGAGATGCTAGCAGGAATGAACGCGAATTGATACGCTAATTTACGCGAAGGTCTTATAGAACTGCCATGCCCTTTGCTCTACCTTAGCTTTTTTGTCCACGAATTAACACCAAATTTCATAGATTACAAAGCATTAAGCACCAAGAACCAATCAACTAATTAACCAAACAACAAAGTAACTCTGAACTGAGCGTCAGCGCCTAATATCTATCACCTAACACCTGCGCTTGCGCAGCCCGCTATTCTATAATGAAGTCTCCCAGCTCAAATACTTCCGCTTTTCTTACATCCTTTTCTGGCTGCCAGGTGCGCACCCAGATCAGCGGTTCATCTATATCTCTGAGGTCAATAATTAAAAAGAGGTAGCCATCATCATTGTAAGTGCTGGAGCGCCATTTCTGGTGCATTTGTACCCCAAAAACGAAGTCTTTCACCGGATGCCTTTGCACTGTAAAATCGGCAAATTCCACCCGCACAAATTGGTTTTTGATAAAGCAGGAGCGCAGGTTTCGGATATACTGGCTTTTATTTTGCCTTGAGTAGCTTACATCTTTGTTTGAGCTTAGTTTGTACAAACCCATATTATCCGGCAAGGCGGCTCTTTGCTCAAGCACCCGCCCCACGATGATGAGCGCATCGTCGCTAAATACTTTATCTATATAATTTATATCCTTGCGGTTATAGGCGGTGCGATAGTTTTCCACAAAATCCATCACGATTTCCAGAAGCTGTTTATCCTGCAAGCTTTGGGCTTGTTCAAAGGTTTTGATATACTTTTCCTTTTCCAGGGCAATGCGAAAATCCACGATATTATTTGCACTATCAAAGATGATAATCACTTCATCATCCAATAGCTTAGAGGACTTTCGCTCGTAAATGATGGGGATATTGCGAATCTCACAGCGTCCGTCGCTGCGCCCAATCAGAATCTCAAAAATCTGCTGTTCGGGGCAATAGAAGCTTTTGCTCTCCCACATCTCATTTAAAGTCTGTTTTACCGTGGCGGAAAGCGACATGCCATCCAGTTTCAGCTTGCTTTTCTTAAAGAAAGCGCGGTTAAATTCCGAAAGCAAGGCGCTGGCATTTTGTTGTAGCAGGTCCTCACATGCATCGTCATTTACGCCACTGAGCACCAGATAAGTTTGATGCCGTGCCCAGCCGACACTCAGCAGCAAAACGCTAAATATAAATAGAATTATTATCCGCTTCATCGATCCTCCCCGATCAAATAAATATACAAAGCCAATTTGCCTTTGAAGCGCTCGCCCAAGCCCTTGATGCGGCTTTGGTCCGAAAGCACGCGGTGCCCTTCCGCTTCAGGTGCCAAACGCTCAATTACTTCACCGGTCTTTGGCTCCAAGATTACCAGCCAATACCCCTCTGGCTCCTCCTGTTTTTTGAGCCAGCCCCATACCAGGGTGCCCTGCTCTTTTTCGGTATCCAGCCAGCGGGTAAGCGCTTGCACATCGCTAAAACCCTGCAATTTATGGGCAAAATCCTGTGGCACACCTGCAGTTTGCTCCGAAGTAGTGGGAACTATATCCCGGTCTGCCTCGTGCTGCGGCTGCTCTATCTGCGGCAGGGATGGCTTTGGCAGAGCCGGCTTCCCTTTTACGCTGATTGTTTTACTCACTTTCAGGTCGTCATTTACCGTAAGCGTTACCAGATAGCTGCTGCCTTGTCGATATTCGTGGGTAATGCCCAAATCCCGCACATCCTGCGCGCTCTCATCGCCAAAATCCCAGCTGAGTTTGGCGATGCTCAGCCCTTTAATCTCCGGGCTAAATCTGCAATTCAAGCCTTCACAAGTGTACTCCCAATCCACGCTGATATGCTCCGTAAAATCCAAGGCAAGCTGGCGGCTAAGGTGCATCCTCAGCGCCTCTGCACCTTCCTTCAGAAGCTCATCCTGCCCGAAGGCACTTAGATCCGGACTGATGATGGTCTCGATATTTTGCTTACTCTTTGAGGGATTACCTTCATAAAATACCTTGAAACTGCCATCTGCCATGCGGGAGTTCTTGAAGCCAAGCTCCGGCAAATCGTATTCAAAGGCGCCAGAGAGCCGCGTATCCGTAGTGGAGATTTCGATGGGATAATTCCCCCAGGCGTCTTTTGCGCTTACCTTCGCTTTTAGCGGCAAGTTTTGCATCAAAGCCGTGATTTTGTTTTTGATCCAAGAGCTAAGCTCCACTCCCTCGTGCTGGAGGTTTTGCCCCAAGCTTTGCGCCAAAAGGTAAGCCCTAAGGTAATCTTCCACAAAAGCGGGTTCGCCTGCTGTCTCGTGCATCTGGGCGCTGCGTAATATGCTTTGGATGCGCTGGATCTGCTCTTCCTGAATGCGTTGATAATCTTGCCGGCTAAGATATACCAATACATAGCTGCGTTTATTTTGCTGATATTCTAGGTAGTGGACGTTGGAAAGATATTGCGCGGAGCTAAGCCGGATATTGCTTTGGGTCTCTGTAGAAAGCTTTCCATCGGCTTCAGTCTCCTGATGCTGCATTTGGGAAAATACATGCACGCGGATGCGATTCACCAAATCTGCCAAAGCCTGGTCTTTCAGCTTTTGCAGTTCCGCCGGCTTTTTTACGTTTTTGCTAAGGTCATAAGCCTCGCCCCACCAATATTCAGCGCGGGAGCTTTTGATTTTTAGCGCTTCTTGTTCAGGCTTTAGCTTTTGGGCAAAGAGCAGCAGGGGTAAGAGCAAAAGCAGAATTATTCTTAGTTTTTTCATCGGCGCAAATCGAAGCGTTGGATACGCTTCACCTCTTTTTCCGCTTTTTTAATGCGGGCGTAATTGATCACAGTCCGAGTAAGCCAGGCAGTAGCGGCAATCTCCGCTGCCGTAAGATATTGCGTATTTTTATCCCACTTGTTTGCCTCGTCTTTCAGTCTATTTACTTCGGAAAGTTGAGTGGCTGCCCTATAATCTGTATGATACTCTTCAGATTTTTGCCAGGAGTAATAAGCGCCTCCGCCCAAAGCGATAAAAGTTCCGCCCGCTACGATTAGCTCGGTCAACGCAGTTTTGGGTTTATGGCTCTTGAACCGGGGATTGAACTCAAACAATTGGCTAGG
>JAQVIX010000048.1 GCA_028695495.1 Candidatus Cloacimonadota bacterium
GCTAAGCAAATAGCGCAGGCAAAGGGCACTGGCTTCATCAATGTATTGGATATCGTCCAGCAGCAATACGAGGGTTTGATTTGCTGCCCGGGCGCGATGGATAAAGGCGGAGATGAGCAAATCCATGGCGCGCTGGAGATGGTTCAAAAGGTCTTTGCCCTTCTGGCGGGCGCGGGGGTCATTATAGCGCAATTCTAAGAGCAAGCCGATCAAAGGCAGGGCATCCAAAAGCTCATCCGGCTGCGGGCTATGCACGGAAAGTTCTTTCAATGCAGCTTCCAAAAGCTCTTTCTTATTTGGTGCTGGCAGGGCTGTGGATATCTGGAATTGGTTTTCGATGATGCGGGTAAAGAGATTGAACGAGCTGGGGGCAATGGCAGAGCAGGCGCCCTGTACCAAAGCTCCGGCTTCTAAGCCTTGGGTAAATTGATGTACCAAACGGCTCTTGCCGATACCCGCTTCCCCTTGTATGCCCAGGATAGTGAGGCTCTTTTGCGCTTTGTCGTATGCGGCATTGATGAGCTTCAGCTCTGCTTCCCGCCCCAAAAAGATGCTCTTGGGGGTCAGGTGCCGCTCGGTCTTTTGCCCCACTACCAGCCAGCAATCGATGGCTTCATCCATGCCTTTTACGTTTACCAGCCCCTGATGTTCAAATTCAAAGATGTGTTCTACTATCTTTTGGGTGGCGGCGGGCAGCATAATGCGATTTACCGGTGCATTGGATTCCATGCGGCTGGCGAGGTTCACTTCGGGTCCATACACGGTAAAATCGCCCTCGCGGGATTCGCCCACCTTGCCCACAGATACAATGCCTGTATTGATGCCGATGCGTAAACCCAATTCCAGGCTTTCAAAGCCGGGTTCCCTACGCAGCAGATCGTTATATAGCCTTAGCTGATCCTGCATCTTGATCGCCGCCAAAATGCAGCGCTCGGTATCGTGTTCGCTGGCTTTTTTGGCGCCAAAGAGTGCCATTACACCATCGCCGATGTATTTATCCACAAAGCCGCCATAGAAATTGATGCAGCGGCTAAAGATTTTCATGATTTCATCCATCTTGCCGTGAATTACTTCCGGCTCGAAGAGATTGGATATATTGGTAAAGCCCTTGATATCCGCAAAGAGCACGGATACCTCGCGCAGCTCCCCTTCTTTGAGGCTTAAACTCTGTGGCTCTTCATCTTCGTGCAGAAAGTCCGAGCCAAAAAAGAGATCATCTCCCACCATAATTTTGGATAAGCTTATCTACGATCTGCGGAACAAGTTCCCCACATTTACCGGGATAGAATTCATCCAAATAGCGACGGTTTTCCGGTTCTTCGAGGTTTACGGCAATGGTGGTGGCGCCGAAGATCTTGGCGGTCATTACAAATCCGGCAGCAGGATACACCACCCCGCTGGTGCCCAGAATCAGCAAAAAGTCTGTATTCTTCAGGATCTCATCTATCTCGTAAAGGTAATAGGGGATTTCTCCGAACCATACGATATCCGCGCGCATATTGCCACCGCAGGTTGTGCAGATGGGTATCTTTTGGCTAAAATCCAGCTCGCTGGTAGCGGTTTTGCTGCGGCAACTGGAGCAAAAAGCCATCGCCAAACGCCCGTGCATCTCGTAAACGCGGGTGTTTCCGGCGCGAATATGCAAGCCATCCACATTTTGGGTAATGAGATTGAAGCTATCCCCAAAATGCTCTTCCAAACGGGTTAAGGCATAATGCGCGGGATTAGGTTCTGCGTCCAGGCTTTGCTGATAGCGCGCTTTGTAAAAGTCCCATACCAATACGGGGTTTTTGGCAAAACCCTGAGGGCTGGCTACATCTTCCACCCGATGATTTTCCCACAAGCCATCGGAATCGCGAAAGGTGCGGATTCCAGATTCGGCACTGATTCCCGCACCGGTAAGTACGGTGATGTTTTTCATTTCATGAGTACCATTTTACGCGTTAAAGTGCCAGCGGGGCTGCTTATGCGATAGAAATACATGCCGCTGGCGAGCGCCTGATTGCGGTCGTCTGTAGCGTTCCATACCAAAGTGTGGCTACCGGCGGCAAATTCCTGATCTGCCAAGAGCTTTACCCGTTGTCCTTTTACGTTAAATATCTCCAGGCTGGCTCGCTGGGCGCTGGGCAATTGGAAGCTGATGGATGTGGTGGGGTTAAAGGGATTGGGGTAGTTTTGCCCTAATTGCAGACGCGCTGGAACTTCTACCAATTCGGAATTAGCTACCGGTTTGGTTTCGATAAGGATATCATCAAGATACCAGCCTTCGCCGTGAACGTAAGCATCACTACCAAATACGAAGCTAAACTGTACATTGCCAAAAACATCACCTAATTCAAAGACCGCCTGAGTCCAATCAAATTGCCCGGAATAAACGAAAGTATTCACGGCAAAGGGTGAAGCCGGATTGTTGTAAATCTTGTAGGGATAGCCGCCTACGGGGCTGATCTGCTGCCAGGTGCCGCCATCTACAGACATCTGTACCAAGCCGCCATCCCAAGCATAAGCTTGGTTTGTGCTGTGTTGCTCCGCATCCATTTTGTGGTAGAATATTAGCCGGCTATTCGGGGCAATATCCACTGCCGGGCTAATGAGCGCACCATAGGCGCTACCGGCATATTGGGCGCTGCCTTGTCCGCCAAACTTCATGCTATAAAAGCCATTGGGGGTGTTATTTGCGTTGTTGCTACGATGCCATTGGTTCACAAAGGAGTTATTTAGCTGCACACTGCTCCAGTTTTGCATATCCTGTTCAAAGGTATATTGTTGCATTCCAATATGGATTATGAAGTTTCCCTCGATTACATTTCCATTTTCTGCCGAGATCATATAGCCCAGGCTGAGGTCTTGACCATCCACGGCTGTATCCAAAACCTGGACGTCCAGAGCGTAAGGCATATTCAGGCTCTCGCCGGCGGCAATAGGCGGCAGGCTGAGATCAAACAAATTGGAATAAAGCTCGGCAGATTCTGGGAAGAGGATAATCATGGGGTTAAAGGCGCTGCCCGAACCGTTATTTTGCAGGTTTAAACTAATGTGCACCATGCTATTGGGCATGATCTGAGAGCCGGCATGGTGCAAGGTATAGGATTCCAAGTTCAAAAGCGGAGCAGCGAGAATAATGCGACCATAACTTGCTGCCTGATAGCCATCAAAGAAACTCTTGAAGGTAAGATTGGCTTGAGTATTATCTGTAAAACTGCCCACAATCCGGATTCTGAAGGCATCGGCAATATAGAGGCTATCTCCGGCGGCTAAGGCAGCAAAATCTACAGAAGCATCCAGGATTTGGATATTTTCCGAATTGCTGCTAAGCTGAACATAGCCATTTTCCGCTTGATTCACCATGCCTACGTTCTTTAGGCGTAAACCAATGGAAATCTCATCTCCGGTATGGAATGTCTCGCCATTTTCGCCCGCGTATGCATAATCGCTACACACGATATAGGGCATCTGGCTGGCGGTGACGTAAATAGTGGTATTGAATGGATAAAAGTTTGGTGCATCCAGATAAAGCTGATAAGTACCGGGTAAGAGACTGCTAAGCATGTTTATCTGAATAATGCCGTTAGCATCTGCATAGCCTTCATAATATACGTCCGAATCCTTTTTGAGGAGCAGATGAGCGCCGGGGGCATCCGTAATTACACTATAGTTATTTACGCCAACTAACCACTGAGTAGGCAGATTCACTGTAATATGCTGCGGAGTATCTGTCCAGATTTTCAAAGCGGGACAGCCAAAAAGATTGGTTTGGTAAGCAACCCAATACATTACCGGGGCATTTTGGATATAGGGAATATTATCGATCTTGCTATCTACCAAGGTATAGCCATATTCGTAGATATTTTCGCCAAAGATGGCATCGATATATTCGCGATGAAAATATTGGGAAGCGCCATTGGTAGAACCCTGCACGCCCCAACCGTAGCGGGAGTGGGAGATCATGCCGGCGGCAGCGGTGGGCAGCGAGGTAAACTTTTCCGTGATGCAATCTGAAGTATAATTCCCCGCCTGAGTTTCTCGGTTATCAAAACTGCCGGCATAGCAGCCCTGGGTAAAGTACAAGGAGAAATTGTTAGAATCACCGTTGTTTGTAATGGAATTGGCACTGGCTTGGTTGTTGCTCAGACGCATATTGTAGGTAGTGCCGGAGTGTCCCAGATGATTTACCAGGTTTGCTCCTTGGGAAAGTAGCGGACGCACCTGCGCCGCACCCCAGGAATCTGCCGAGCCAAAAGTTCTATCGTATAAAGTAGTTATGTTCCAGCTTTGCGGCACGCCCACGGTGGTGTAGCCATTGGCAGAAGAACCGCCTATCATCTCGTCCATATAGTCCCCGCCCCAGGTAGGTCCTTCCCAGAGCCATTCACCTAAAAAGAGCGAGCTTTTGATGCTATTTTCCACGGGTATCATCTGGTAGCTTACAATCTTGTAAATCTGATTCGCTATTTCCAGATCTGAATTGTAGCAAATACGCCCCAAAGCAAGCTCGGGCACCAGGTCTGCTTCCGTTGCTTCCCCCCAATAGGCGTCGTTATCCGTATTCCAGTTTCCGTCTAAACAGTTGTAATACATATCGGCAGGGATGTCGTTATCCACCTGGCTGCCGCTGCCCATATTTACATAAAAGCCCCGATGGGGAATTACATCTGTATCGCCGGCTAAAAGCACATAGCGCAGGGGGTTGGATTCATACATGCTGATGATATAATTGCGCAGCTTTTCCTGCGGGTCGCGTCCGGTATGTTCGTTTACAATCTCGTTTATACTCTTACGCAATACCACCATGCCCTGCCCTTCATAATAATCCACCAAAGGCTGCCAGTTATTATACTTATCCGCATCCACTATCATCAGATATTCTACTCCGCTTTGGCGCAGAGACTGGTAGCCCGGAATCTCATTATCCACGCTTTGGCTTAAGCGCTTTTGGATGAAAGTGTCTTTCTTGAGCAAGTTCAAAGCTGCCGTGGCACGCGCGCTGGGTGCGTAATCCACGCGGATATCCAGGCTTTGGTAAAAGATGAGTTCATCCCGTAAGGGATAATATTCAAAGGGAGATACCGCGGTAAAGAGGATGGGGTGTCCGCTTAAGAATTGGGTATTCAGCCCGTTATGCAGGTTTTGGGGGTAAGCACCAGAAGCGCTGTAAATCTCCTGATTTGGAGCTGTGGGCGCCGCAATCTCTTTTTGGGAAAAGGGATATTGCGGCTGAATGGCTTGCAGCTTGCCTTCCAGGCTATAGCTGATGGGATTCTTGCGTTCAATAGTAATGGAACTTGCTTCATTGCCTACGGGTAAGAGCAGTTTTACACCAAACCAGGGTAAATCCGGAGCGCCGGCTTCGCCATAAGAGCGGGCACCGTCCAAAGAGACTGTAAGTCCCCACAAACCATTGCCAATTTCGGGTTTATTTAAGCTGTAACTGTAATTCACCTGTGCTACAAGACCGCTTATAAGCATCACACATGCAAGTATCATGAGTAGCTTTTTCATACTAATTCCTTATCTAAATAATAATATTCTGATTATTAAACCATGCAAAGCACGTTCCAAAAATGTATATTTCTTTGTCTTACTTGCATCCGCGCCCTATTACTGCCCTCATAATGCCATCGTCTCTCCCCATAAATTGCCGAGCGAGGCCACGGCATTACGAGGGAGGCAATAGGGTTAATGAGGCTGTCCTGAAATATGCAAACAACACAAAACAAGAAATGTCCACCCCTCAAATGTAGGGGTTCAAGGCACCCAAACCCGCCGAAATTTACACGCAATAGCTAATCATTACGGACTCAGTATCAATTTATTACGGTGTGCGCTGCGCGCACGCTTTGTTAAAAAAGCGGTCGCAAAGCACTCAAGCTCCTACATTCTCGTTTCGGTAGATATCGTGATTGGTTTTGGCATTTCGGGACAGCCTCAATTTTATGATGGTTCAATTATTTTGCGACAATGCTTAATTGCGGGAAAAATGGAAGATGTCGCTATCGTAGCCCACGTTTAGCATGCTGGTAAATTGCCGCTCGTTATTTACCGCCAGTTTCAGACGCACGGGGAAAAAAGGCAGTTTTAGCCCCAAGCCACCATAAACGCAGTACATGGTGTTATATTCAGTGCCCCAAAGCTCATTTTCGGCATAGCTGAGATGCTGCATTCCGGCGTCGATATAGAGCATATTGCGCGGATGCAGTTTAATCCCCGCCTGGAGTATGCGGTAATGGGGTGCGCTAATCTGATATTTGGGTAAGCCCACAAAGCCTTCTGTTCCCCCCAAAGGATAGGGATCAAACTTCTCTAAGGGGGCGGAATTGAAATAGCTGCCTACATCTATCATGGTATTTACGCTTACAGTTTTTGCCAAAGGCAGGTGATACTGCAATTCTCCGCCAAACTTGCTATACACAAAATCCGAGATTTCTTTATTGCGGGCAAAATTGAACTTGCTAATAAAACTCAAGCCGCGGGTGGGAAATACATAATCATCCAGGCATTCGTGCATTAGCTTTAGCCCAAAGCCGCTTACCGTGTAGGTGCGGGGCGGAATCGGCGTTTCTGCCATCCCCCTATAAAGATGGGTATAATTGCTATAAGCAAAAAACTCCGCCACTCCCTGGCTTGGACTAAACACACCTAAGCCGCTGGTAAAGCCGCCCTCAAAGGACTTTATGCTGGAGGTGCGAAAATGATCCTCATTATATACGTACATAGTCTTTTCGTTTACATAGGGAAAGATGCGGTAATAAATGCCCCACAATTCGCCGAAGTTCTTTACGTAATCTATATTGAGTTCGTTTTCGCCGCCCAGTCTTAATTCCGTAAGCAGGGTGCTATTCTTTAAGAGCACGTTATTCAGGCGCAAGATAGCCGAAGCGCTTAGCTTTACATCGCTATTATAGCTCATATTCAGGCTCAATAACTTATTTGCCCGCTCCTTTACATGGATTAGCAAACGGTAACTATCGCTTCCCAGAGGTTCCAATGTGGGGTATATTACCTGAAAAAACTCCGTATTCCAGCCGTGTAAACAGCCCCTGGCTATCTGGAGGGGGTCGTATTCGCGTTGGGCTTCCAAGCGGGTATATTCGCGGATTTTGGCTTGGCTAAGGAGCGTATTGCCCTTTACCTCAATCTCCTGCACCCAAAAGCGATTTTGCCTTAAGCTGGGCAAAGGCGTCAGCTCTTCTTGCTGATAAAAGCTAAGCTGCTCTTTTAGCAAGGGTAATTGCGCGCGGGCATATTCTTCACCCAAAACAATAAGTTCTTTGATGTGTTTAAAATCCGTAGAGACATAGCCGGAAAGCTCTGGTTCAAAGAGGATATCGCAGGCTTCCAGCTCCTGATTTAAATTGCGGATAATGCCGATATTGAGGCTTTGATCAAATACTTTGATCAGGTTGCCCAAGCTATCTTTATCTCGCAGTGAAGAGCTTACTTTGATGCCGATTACCGTATCTGCTCCCAGATCTTTCAGCAGCTTTACTGGTAGATTTTGAGAAATACCGCCATCGATATAAAGCTCGTCATCGATCTCAAAGGGGAGAAAGATGCTGGGGATAGACATCGATGCCCTGAGCGCCTGCATTAGAGAACCTTGGGTAAAGCTTTTCGGTTCTCCGGTTATCAGGTTCGTACCCATACAGGCAAAGGAGATGGGCAGCTCGGAAAAATCCTGATACGGGCTGGCTGCAGCATAAAGCTCAAAGAGCTTGATATTGATGCCATTTACCATATACAAACCGTAAGGCAATTGCGGCTTCCAGTTTTCCCCCAGCTCAAAGGAGACGTTGCCATAAGGCGCCCAGCGTTTATGCCCAATGTAAAGGTCTTCGCGGGTTTCATTGCCTTTGATAAAGCTTTCCCAATCCGTTGCAATAGCCAAAGATTCAATCTCGGCAGCAGAATAGCCCATGGCATAAAAAGCGCCAATCAATGCGCCCACGCTGGTGCCGCTGATGTATTTGGGGCGGATTCCCTCTTCTTCCAATACCTTAAGC
This sequence comes from Candidatus Cloacimonadota bacterium, assembly GCA_028695495.1. GTDB lineage: Bacteria > Cloacimonadota > Cloacimonadia > Cloacimonadales > Cloacimonadaceae > UBA5456. The sequence goes on from JAQVIX010000048.1 coordinate 8,001, forward strand.
ACCCCGATATGGGCAAAGCCGCGGGCGCCGCCGCCGGAGAGGGCAATGCCCAATTCATGCGCCGGGCACAGCAGGGCTATCAGGCAAAAAGTAGCCAGCAGGAGATAGCGTTTTGCTATGAAGAGGGACTTAAAACTCCCCGTTTGGCACCTCATCATCGGCAGTATCCGTTTCATCGGGAATATCCGTAACCACGGTTTCGATACGGTAGTAGATTTGCCCAAAGACGGCATTGGATTCGATATGGATGCTGCGGATTGCGTTGGCATTACGGTTTATGCCTTTGGGCACCAGGTTTTTGCCAAATACTGCCGTAGCATCGATATCAAAATTGATATTCGAGGGCAGTATCACCTCCGCCGAGCCAAATATTACGTTTATTTCCAAATCTCGGGAATCTGGCCGGAGGTTCGTAAGATCAATGGTTCCGGAAGCAAAAACAATGTTGTAATCTCCACCACTATCCACCTTAATGCCGCTATAGCTTTGGTGTTTGTGGGTTTTGCTGCTAAAGATGCAGGTTCTATTTCCCAAAAGCAGCCTGATGCCAAAGATGATGATCATTATGGCGATAAAGATTTTGGCAAGGGGCCAAACGATATTGAAGCTCCTCAAGATCAGGGAGAGTCCCCAAAGTATCAGGAGTACGCCCCAAAAGAAGTTCCAGGAAAACAGGTTCATTTTCATCTCCTTCTCCTTATTTAGAGTTTAATGCTATCTGTATAAATATCATATAGATCGGCTACATGGCGATATATATACTCTTCTATTTTAAATACCGGTTTCCTATTGACGTCCCCTAAAACCATCAGGTTTACACCATGTTCTTTGGCAAGTTCCATAATACCAGAAACCTTATATTCGGGAGCGCTTACGATTACCCTGGCGCCGGCTTCACCAAAATAAAGCTCTGTATTTCCGCCTGCTTTGCAAGTGAGCTCATCACTTACAAAACCCCAAAACCCATCCGGATTAAAGCAGCATTCCGCCAAGGCTACCAAAAGCCCGCCATCGCTTACATCGTGTGCACTATTGATCAAAGAGCGCCGTGCCAATTCCGGCAACAAATCCTGTAGCGCCTTTTCTGCTTTGAGATCAATTGTGGGTGGCTTGCCGGCTACTAAATTATGCACTTGTTTCAGATACTCCGAGCCGCCCAAGCCGCCTTCTGCCTTACCCAGCAAAAGAACGAAATCACCGGCTTGCTTGAAGTATTGCGCAAGAGCATGGCGATGGTCTTCCAATATGCCCAGCATGCCGATTACCGGCGTGGGATAGATGGCGCCTTCGGGATTTTCATTGTAAAAGCTTACATTACCGCCGGTGACCGGGGTATCGAAGGCAATACAGGCATCGCTAATGCCGCGGATTGCTTCTTCAAAGCCGTAATACACTTCCGGCTTATAGGGATTGCCGAAGTTCAGGCAATTCGTAATCGCCAGAGGTTTAGCCCCGCTACAAGCTACGTTGCGCGCCGCTTCCGCCACCGCCGCCTTGGCACCTTCATAAGGATCGAGGTAGCAGTATCTGCCGTTGCAATCCGTAGCTGCGGCAATGGCTTTATCGGTTCCCAGTATGCGGATAACTGCCGCATCGCTGCCCGGCTCTACCTCTGTGCCAATCTGCACCATGTGATCGTATTGCTGGTAAACCGCCACTTTGGAAGCGATATTGGGTGCAGCTAAAAGCTTAAATAGGATTTCCTCATAGCTGAGTTCTGTCTTTAACCCGCTTAAGTCCTGATTCTGTAATTCATCCAAATAGTCCGGACGGCGGGATTCGCGTTTATATACCGGTGCTTTTCCGCCAAGAACCAGGTATTCGGGCGGGATTTCTGCCTGCAATTCGCCAGCAAAGTACACTCTCAAAAGCTGCTCTTCAGTCACCTTACCGATTACCACAGCGTCCAAATCCCACTTTGTAAAGATACTTTGCACCGCTTCCACATTCGCCGGCTCCACTATTACCAGCATACGTTCCTGCGATTCGGAAAGCATAATCTCATAAGCGTTCATCCCGCTTTCGCGCTGAGGCACTTTGGCTACGTCAATCTCAATACCCACCTCGCCTTTGGCAGACATCTCGGAGCTGGAGCAGGTAAGACCGGCAGCACCCATATCCTGGATTCCCACTACCAATCCGGCTTCAATAATCTCCAGCGTGGCTTCCAGCAACAGCTTTTCGTAGAAAGGATCGCCCACTTGCACGGCGGTGCGCTTTTCTTCGGAGGCATCGGAAAGCTCCACCGAGGCAAAGGTAGTACCATGAATGCCGTCGCGTCCGGTTTTGGCGCCTACTATCAGAACTTTGTTCCCTATTCCCGCAGCGGCGGATTTTGCCAGATTCTTATGCTCCAGCAGCCCAATCGCCATGGCATTTACCAGGGGATTGCCCTCGTAGCTATCTTCAAAGTAGATTTCGCCGCCCACTGTGGGAACGCCAAAGCAATTGCCATAATCCGCAATACCATGCACCACTTCTTTTAGCAGATGCTTTACCGCCGGCTTTTCCGGATTACCAAAGCGCAGGGAATTGAAAGCAGCGATCGGGCGCGCACCCATGGTAAAGATATCGCGCAGAATGCCGCCCACTCCGGTAGCAGCACCATGATAAGGCTCCACCGCCGAGGGGTGATTGTGGCTTTCAATCTTGAAGCTAATCGCTTTGCCATCGCCAATATCCACTACGCCGGCATTCTCTTCGCCGGCTTTGGCGAGCATCATATCCCCTTCCTTGGGCAGTTTCTTCAGCTGCAAGATGCTATTCTTGTAGCTGGCGTGTTCGCTCCACATCACGCTAAATATGCCTAATTCTACAAATGTAGGCTCGCGTCCTAAAATCTTTAAGATGTATTGATACTCTTCTGGATTTAGCCCATGTTCGGCGATTATTTTGTCGTTGATAGCAGGATAGGTCATGGATATTCCTTATAGATTTATTTCGTTGTTTTTAATCTTTTGCAGCAGAATCTGCAGGCGTTCGGAGATGATATTATAGGTCTTTACATAGTTTTCATGTTCGGTAAGGTAAGGGTCTTTGATATCCCCGTCAAAGCCAGTAATCTCGTTTAAAGTTAGGATCTTATGCGCGGTATCGGGATTTTGTTCGCGCAGGAAATCGCGTTGTCTTTCTTCCATGGTAAGCACCAGCCAGGAGCTTGCTACCATCTGCGGCGTAATGCGCTTGGATACATGCTCGGCAGCCTCGGCAATGCCTGCTTCCATCAGCAATTGTAGCGAAGAAAGCGAGATATTGCGCCCACCTTCGATAAGCCCGCTACTATCCACCGCAATATCCAGCTTCTCTTTTTGAACCATATAGTTAAGGAGCTTTTCCGCAATGGGGCTGCGGCAGATATTACCGGTGCATACAAACATCACCAGGGGTCGCTCGAAGCTTTGGTTTATCTCGTAAAAGGGGATGGAGCCTTCGCGCAGGCATTTCAAGCTTTCGCTTGCCCCTTCATCTTTGCCAGTATATTCCACCAAGGTAGATACTTCGGAAGTTTCACCCACATCTCTGGGAGCGGGTAAAAGCGCCAGATCAAACCAGGAGCCATATACCGCCAGGATGCGTTTAAGGTCTGCTTCCGGCGGCAAAGTGTTGTGATTGATGCTGGTAGATATCATTGGCTCTTTGATAAGCGCCAGATAATTGCGCAAAAGCGGATGGGTAGGCACCCGAAACGCCACTTTGCCTTCCTGGGCAACGGCTGCAAAACGTGGATCATCCACTTTGAAGGCGATACTAAGATTCCCCGGCAGATATTGCTGCATCAGGTTCCAAATCCGCGGCGGAACGGCAATTTGCTCTTCTTCAAACCATTCCAGGGCGGGAACCAATAGGATCATGCCGGCTTTACTGCGCTGTTTTAAGCGCCGGATTTTGGCGATGGCATCGGTATCCGAAAGCCTCGCCCCCATGCCCCACATATTGCCGGTATAGTGCAGGATAGTGCCGCTTTTTCCGCCACTACTGCCAAGGTATTTATTCAGTTTCTTGTAAGATGGGTTTTTAAGTGTTTCCATAAGCTCTCTATTCAAAGTATGGCACGGGGTTTACCGCTTTGCCATCTTTCCTCAGTTCAAAATGCAGCGATGCTTCGGAAGCCGAGCCGGTGCTGCCGCTCTTGGCAATGGTTTGCCCGCGCTTTACCTTGGCGCCACTATTTACCAAAAGGTCGCTATTATAGGCATAAAGGCTAAAGAAGCCATTTTTATGGTCGATGATAATCAGCTTGCCTTGCCCGCCATAACGGTCTGAAAATACCACTTCGCCATCATCCACCGCTATCACGTTTGTGCCTTCTTTTACTGCGATATCAATGCCATTGGATACCACGCTGGTGCCGTAGCTACGGGTTTCCTGCCCATAAGAGCGAATAATCTTGCCCCGCACCGGCCAAGAGATTTTGATTTGGGTAAATTGATAGGAGGCAGGCTTCTTGCCGCTTTCCTGCATTAAACGCGTGATAAGCCCTTCCAATGCGCTGGCATCTTTCTTCAGCTGGGCAATTTGGTTTTGCAGGGTTTTCTCCTGCGAGCTAAGCTTGCTGGTTTCTTTATTTAGATTTGTAATCTTACGGTTGTATTCGCTGCTCTTTCGGCTCTCGCTGCGCAGGCTGCGGCTGGTAAGATTGGCTTCGCGGCTGGTATTATCCTTATTGATCCGCAAGATGCGATGCGTGCCCTGGAGTGCGCTGATGCTTTGGCGATTTTGCCGGGCAAGACTGCCGAGATAGCGATGGTCTCTATGCGCAATCCCTTTAGGCTTGTAGCTGCGATCCACCCGCATCAGTATTTCGAGTTGCCGGTTTTGCGCTGTGTTGTAGCTATCCAGCCGCTCTTCGGTAATTTGCAGCCGGTGCTCCACCTGCGAGAGCGAATCCCGCAAAACGCGCTCCTGTTTACGATATTTATTTACATTCTGATCCGTAATCCGCTTTAGGGACGAAGTGCGTTTGATTTCGCTTTCATTCTGCTTTTTCTGGCTGGCAGTTTGCGCAGCTTTCTTCTCGGCTGTTTCCAGCTCGCTTTGCACACGCTTGAGTTGCTTCATCTTATCATCCAGCTCATCTGCATAGAGCATTGAGAATAAGAGCATTAGACAGAGCAAAAAAGATAATCGTCGCATTGGCTTCTCCTTTGTAGATTAAAATACCAATTTGTAAAGCGGCGTTCTACTGTCAATGAGAATCTAAGCAATCCCCTAAAAAAAGAGCAAGGGAAACAGAGCAAATGACTTGTTTTCCCTTGCCGATTGTTTGACTAAAACACTCTGCTTTAGCTTAGTAGCTAAAAGTTATAGCTGCCACCGCCTTCAATGCCGCGGAAAAGCGGACGTTGGAAGCGTATCTTGAGCGGGATTTCCGGATTGAAAAAGCTGAAGGGCGAGCGCAGATTACTCTGCCAATAAGGCACCTGAGTATTCTTTGTCACCTCTTTCACTTTCGTTGCAGTAGCGTTCATAAGCTCTGGATAGTCCATCATCTCGCTCATCATGTTTTGCACCAGGCTATAGCTGAAAATGCTATATTCATTCTCTTTTGCCAAGAGCTTCTTGCCCGGACTGGATGCTACGGCAATTGCCTGATTTGCTTTAGCTTTGGGAAGCGCTTCGAGGGCGTTACTTTTAGCACAGAGATTTTTGGGGAAACCTGCCGCAAGCTGGCGCAATTCCAAAAAGGCAAAGGAATTATCTGCCTTGGAAATACCCGCCAAAATTGCTTCCAGATCGATTACCTGGGCAGTAGCCGCCTTCTTGCCAGTATCTTGCGCTGGTATTAGATAGTTCTTCCCTTTTTCGGCATTACTGAAGCCGCTGAAATAAAAGACCGCGGTTTCGTCTGAACCCAAATCCCGAATGAAAGTATCCACCGCCGTTTGGAAAGCGGTATGATTTGGATTAAGCGCCAGAGTAACCTGATAATTCAAGGCTCTAAAGGCATCTGCCACCAGATTGGCATCGTTTACCGAGCTACTAAGGGTTACACCTTCCACTGTATCGTTGGCAATCACCAGCGCTTTCCTTTGGGCAAAGGCACTTAGCGATACTATCAACAGTAGCCATACTATCAAAATGCGTTTCATTTCTCTCTCCTTATGAAAATCATTTACTTATTATACTAAAGAGGGCGGGATTTCCTTCCCGCCCTTTTATTATTGCCAGTTATTTTTGGATATTATACCAAGCCCTGGTCGCACATGGCGGTGGCTACTTTCATGAAGCCGGCGATATTCGCGCCCTTCACGTAGTTTACCCAGCCATCGGCCTGAGTGCCGTGTTCGCGGCAAGCTTCGTGGATATTGCGCATGATGGCATGCAGCTTCTCATCCACTTCTTCGCGGGTCCAGCTCAGACGCATGGAGTTCTGAGTCATTTCCAATCCGGAAGTAGCTACGCCGCCAGCGTTTGCCGCTTTGCCGGGAGCAAAGAGGATTCTGTGTTTGAAGAATATCTCGATTGCTTCGGGGGTGCAGGGCATATTGGCAGCTTCGCATACGCAGGTGCAGCCGTTATCCATCAGGTTTTGGGCGTCTTGTGCGTTCAGCTCGTTTTGCGTGGCGCAAGGAATTGCCACATCTACTTTCACTTCCCAGGGGCGTTTGCCGGCGAAGAACTTCGCATTCGGGAATTTATCGGCATAATCGCTTACGCGGTCGTTATTGGACTGGCGCAGCTCAACCATGTAATTGATCTTCTCTTCGTTCAAGCCTTCTTCGTCCAGAATGTATCCGTCAGGACCGGAGATGGCTACTACTTTGCCACCCAGCTCGGTTACCTTCTGAGCGGCGCCCCAGGCTACGTTGCCAAAGCCGGAAAGGGCTACGCGCTTGCCCTTAAAGTTTTCGCCTCTGGTTTTCAGCATTTCTTCGGTGAAGTAAACCACGCCAAAGCCGGTAGCTTCGGGACGGATCAGGCTGCCACCCCAGGTGCGCCCTTTGCCGGTAAATACGCCGGTAAATTCATTACGCAGCTTCTTGTACATACCAAACATATAGCCTACTTCGCGGGCACCTACGCCGATATCGCCAGCAGGAACGTCCAAATCCGGACCCAGATAACGATAAAGCTCAGCCATGAAGGATTGGCAGAAACGCATGATTTCGGCATCGGAACGACCGCGTGCGTCGAAATCGCTGCCGCCCTTACCGCCGCCCATGGGCAGAGAGGTAAGGCTATTTTTGAAAATCTGCTCGAAGCCCAAAAACTTCAATACGGATACGTTTACGCTGGGATGGAAGCGGATGCCGCCCTTGTATGGACCAATGGCGCTATTGTACTGAACGCGGATACCGCGGTTTACATGCACATTACCTTGGTCGTCCATCCAGGGAACGCGGAAGATAATCACACGTTCGGGTTCTACGATGCGCTCCAAAATGTTGTTTTTCACAAAGCGGGGATTCGCTTCATACACGTCCCAAATGGTCTCAACCACTTCTTTTACGGCTTGGATGAATTCGGGCTCGCCCGGATTCCTTGCTTCGACTTTGGCCATGAATTCTTGAAAGGTCATGGGTTCCTCCATATTATTTTTGTTTTTTTACCAACTTTATTTTTAATGATTTTATGTCAAGTAAATACACTCAGCGGCTGCCGTATTTACGCATACAAGAGCGCAATCGCGGCAGCCAAGGCGCATTAAAATGGCATCTATCTTACTGCCACATAATCTATTGGGCACTCACGCAGTAAAAGCGGCGTTGTACACTATCCGGCATTTCCAAGCTGATACTGCTGCCCGCTATTCCACTTTCTATCAATTGCCAATCCGCCGGGAAGGCGGCATCCGGCGTATCCGCTGCATATAAGCGATAATTTACAGCTCCCGCCACAGCTTCCCAGGAAATCGTGATACTATTTTCATCACGTTGCACCTGGCAATTTTGCGGCGCAGCAAGTCCGGCTAATACCTGAAAATCCCACACTGGGAAAGTGATACTCCCCAGGCTATTTGCCCGCTGCCAGTTAGCCGGATTGTGGCAAGACAAGAGCAATTCATAAGCCGTTCCGCTGGTGGCTCCTATATATACTCCGTTATCGATCTCGTTATCAAAGCCCAAGGCATGTACGCCAAGGGTCAATTCCTCTGGTAGATAGGAAGTATTATTGGTTGGCGTACCTTCAGTAAGCCAATCCCAGGAGGAAAAAGCGGCGATAAACTGAGGCTCGGCAAGATAACCCTGATAGGCTATAATCTGGTCTCCATCATTGGAAAAACCGCCAAAATCCGGATTGTAAATCCCTTCATCCGGATACAATTCACCTTCCACGATATGAATCACCTCGCCTGCCAGATATTCGCGCCCCACTGCCCGCCAGAGATACAGCTCTTCCCCATCGGCAAAGGAAGTGCCCGTCCAGGCTTTATCCGTAAAATAAATCTTAGTATTTTCCGCCACATCGCGCAAGAGAACAAAGCTAAAGCGGTCTGGCGAATCGCAAGCGTATTCTACAAAGGCGATATCCCCCGGCAAGAGTTCCGAGCCGTCTGGTCCAATGCCCGTACTTATCTCCACCCAAGGCACTTCGCCATCGGTTTTGTAATCTATTGCCGTGCCGCTATTGGTATAGGGGAAAATCTTGAAGTAATAAGTATGCTCTTCATTTAGCTCAAAAATCAATTGGCTCATCTGCCCGTAAGGAACGTTTTTGGTGAGCTTTTTATCCGCCTGCACCACGCCATCTACGGGATCTACTATCGCTTCCAGGCTCACTTTGCTGCCCAGGATCAAATAGCCATCGGGCAATACTCCGCCAAGGCTATCCTGCCAATACAGCCAACCCTGATAGTAGCTAATATCATCACTATGAAAGCCGCTTACATGGTTTGACGGCTGGGGCTTGATGGTAGAGCCGGTTACCGGCAAGCTAAGGCTTTCCAATCCGGAACTCTGATGCGTAATATCCCCTTCATATTCGCCTGCCGCTGCCGGTTGAAAGAGCACCTGAATGGTTTTATCGATACCACCGCTGCGGGGAATTACGTTTAGCTGCGAACTAAAATCTTCCTCCGCATTGATCCTGATCTTGAAGGCTGGCGGTGCCTGAATCTGGATATTTGTGATCAAGTTTTGCCCGATAAGCTGATACTCTTGTATTTCGGACAAACTACCCGGAGCAGCATAAAAAGGCTGAAGCTCGCCCACTAGCTCCAAATGCGGGGTTAAAGGCGTTCCATGCACCAAGATATCATCCCAGCGCCATTTGCCATCGCCGCCGTATGTGCTGGTGCTTTTGGATGGCATATACAAGGTTTCATCCGGATTACCAAAGGCAGATACTATCTTGAGAGCCAGATTGGGATTATTTGCCATGCCGGCTATCTGCGAGGCGTCGAACTCGCTATAATACCAGGTATCTCCGGCAGGAACGGTATTCATGCTGCCAAAGCTCCAAACCACAGGCATAGCTGTGCGATCCAAGGTATAAAGCATTACCGAGCGGTTGGCGGATTTATTGCTATGCCGGATGCGCCAGCTAAGCTGGATATTGCTATAGTTTTCGGTGCTGATCTCCAGCATTATGCCGGCTGTTTGATTTGCCGTGCCCTGCGCTGGATAGTTTGTAGTACTAAGCCCATAGCCGCTAAAGCCGCTGCTATAGCCATCATTCGTTACCCCACCGATCAGGCTCAAAACTCCCTCACCCATCGATGGTTCCAAGCTGGATTCATCAAAATCCCACTTGCAGATATCCACCGCCATTAGCGTGGATAGCGCAAATGCGATCAGGATTAGTGCCAAATATCTATTCATCTTTGCTCCTTTATCTGATAATGCAGATCTTGCGGCTTAGCAGCTTCTTATTCGCTTCCACCTGAACAAAATACACACCCGATGCCAGCGCCATGCCGTGGCTATCTTTGCCATCCCAGCTTTGTTTTGCCAAGGGGTCAAGCTCTTTTACCACCTGCCCTTTTAGGTTAAATATCCTGATTTTCTCAAGGTTTTTGATATTTTTTATTTCCAGCTTGAGTGAGCCGCGCATGGGATTTGGATATGCTATTAGCTCGGGTTTTAATTCCGGAGCCAAAAGATCGCTATTTGCCATAAGATAGTTAGGCTCTCCGGGACTTGCCGGATATTCTTGCCCGGCGCCAAAGAGAATCCAGCTTTCGCTGCCATCCGGGTAGCGTCCCATAGATATATCCGCCGCCAAGGCATTATCGATATTCCAGGAAATACTATCCAAAACATGCAAGCCATCCGGTGCGATGAGATGAACCTCATCCTCTGCCGTGCCCAGCTTGTTATTGATATGCAGTGCACCAGCGGCAGGGTTTTCATCGAACCATAATACTTTATAGGAATGAGCTGCAATGGTGGTAAGCTCCGGAAACCCTTCCGGAATGGGAATAATCTCGAAACTGCTATCATGATAGTGGTCGTCCACCAAATAGTAGCCCGCCAAATCCACCGTATAGTCGTTTGGATTGTAGATTTCAATCCAATCGCTATACAGCCCGTTTTCATCCGCTATCGTGCTGCTATTTGCGGGCATTACTTCGTTAATATATATTTCCGGTGGAATGTAGCCAACCAGTATTTTGTATGTTTTGGAAGTGCTGGAATTACCTTCAGCATCTATAGCCTCTATATAAAAGCTAATTACTTCGCCCTCAGCAAATGCTGCCATCTGGGCATTATAGATCTCCCCATTGGCGTTCATCACCACCTCGGTCACTTCGCCATTTTGCCACTTGAGATATGCCGTAATGGCATCGCTTTCCTGATCCGTAATAGTTGCAGAAACGCTGATGATTTCTCCCGCCAAAGCCGGGAAGGGACTGTAATCAATGTTCGAGATCAGGGGTGCGGCGTTTACATTGCCGCCATTGGATGCACCCGGCGTGCAGGGCAGGCTTTGCCCAGCGCCAAAGAGTATCCAGTTTTCGCTGCCATCCGGGTACCTGCCAATGGAGCGGTCGTTTACATTCAAATCATCCGCTTCCGTCCAGGTAAAACTATCGATCAAGGTGCTGCCATCTGCCGAGATCAGATACACGCTATCTGCACCACCACCTAATTTGTCGTTTATATGTAGAGATCCCTGATCCATATCTTCG
>JAQVIX010000049.1 GCA_028695495.1 Candidatus Cloacimonadota bacterium
GTTTTACGAGATGCCGCCGGGCAGCCCTGTGCCTCGCAAAGGCTGGAGCTTTGGCAAGAGAAAAACCTGATAGCCGAAACCGATAGCGATGCCGGCGGGGCTTATCTATTTAGCAAGCTGCCGGCGGGTAAATACAATCTAAAGATAGAATCTGCTGCCTTTGCGCGGGAGCTTTTGCTAAAAACAGCCCGCCTCAGTATTCAAAACCTCTTTATAGAGCCTAATACCGGCTTGAAACCAGCGGAGCACCCCTGGGAGATAGCGCCGGGCAGCACTTTTATCCAGCGTCCCATTCCCTCCGCCGGTCCTTATGTAAGCCCGCAATTACCTCCTTTTCGCAATGAAGATTTCCTTCCCGCTTTGCCCAATAGCTTTGTATCCATCTGGAAATACAGCGGCATCCCCATCCCCTTTTCCCAAAGCAGTGCATCTTACAATACCCTTAAAAAACTGCTTGTCCTGAACCGTTTGCCTGCGCCGGGCAGCATCCGCCTGGAAGAGTATTACAACGCCTTTTCTTACGATTTTCCGGCGCCTGAAAAAGACGAAATCTTCAAAGCCAAGGTGGAAGTAGCTACCAATCCCTGGAATCCAGAGCGGGATTTGATGCTTGTAAATATCAAGGCGGAAGCGCTAAAAGACATCCAGCGTCAGCCCGTGAATCTGGTATTTATGATCAATGGCAGCGGCAGCATGGCTACCATCCACAAGATAGATTATATCAAGGAAAGCCTGCGCCGGCTCTCGAACCAATTGCTACCGGAAGACCGCATTTCGATAATCCGCTATGGTGCCCGCGCTACGCTCATCCTGGATTCCTGCAAAGGGCACGAAACTGCCAAGATATTGGAAGCCATCGAGCGCTTGAAAGCCAGCGGGGAAGGCAATTTTGACCCGGCGCTAAACCTCGCCTACGTAGTGGCAAGCAAAAATACCATCAAGGGTGCGCCAAGCTATATCATCCACCTAAGCGATGGCGGCGCCAAGAGCCAGCGCGGGGATAAAGAGCTGGAAAACTATCTGAAAGGGTATGCCGAGCGCGGCTTTAGCTTCCATAGCGTTGGCTTTGGCATGAGCGAATATGATGAAAGCAGTATGCGCAAACTGGCAAAATATGGCAAGGGCACTTACCACTATATCGAAAGCCAGCTCTCTGCGGATAAGGCGCTCTTTTCCTTTGTGGATAGCGAAAAGGCACTGCTTGCCCGGGATTTTTCGCTGCTGATGGCAATCTCGCCGGAAGATTACAAAGCCTTTCGCTATTTGGGATTTGCAAACGACTTTGCCAGCGTGGCAGAGGAATTGGAATATCCCACCATCGATCTATATAATAAGGATAGCTACTTAGTATTTTTTGAGCTGATTCCCAGCAATTCCACCGAGATTATCGAAGACCTAAAGGCATATAACCCTGCCTTATACGATGGGGACGCCCGCAACGGCTTTTGGATTCGCTACCAAAAAACCGGCAACAGCGAATATACCACAAAATGGCTGGACTTCAGGCGCGCAATGCAGAAAGCAGAGGAAGCTTCCGGCTCTTTCCGCTGGGCAGCCGCCGCTTTGGGGCTGGGGCTTTATCTAAAAGAAGATGCTTTTAGCAAAGAACTGAAAATGGAGAATATCATTCGCTTGGGCGAAAGCGTTTTGCATGAAAATCAAGCCGCTTACAAGCTTGAATTCTTAAACTACTGTAAACAAATAGAAAAACTAAAACCGTATTAGGATTACAAGTGCTTAGAAGACGCTTCCTGCTATTTATTTGCATTCTGCTAATTGCCGGCTGCCAAAGCGAAATGCCCTTTGATACGTATAGCTTCCGCCTGATATCTACCTATAACGAATCAGACGCCAATATTGAAGTAAATATGGTGAAACTCAAAGGAGATGACGGCTACTATATGACGAGGGTATTCAAAGAGGGCAAGCGCCATAATTCCTTAATCATCCACTCCCGCGGCAAAAAGCCCCTTTCGCAGATCAACGATGCCAGCGCAGAATTATCATCGGTTACTACGCTACAAAACCCGCAAAATGGCAAAAACATCCTGTTCTATAGTGCTAATAACGGAAAGAACCTCACTTTGCGTTCGGAAATATATACCTTTGGCAAGCCCTTAAAACGGGAAAGCCGCTATTTTGAACCCTATTGGCGCAATGATGAGCTAATGGAGACATCATCGCTACAGTGGTCTGCACGCTTTATTCCGCTATTTTTGGAAGATATTGATGGCGATGGCAGGCTGGAGCTGGTGGCATCTGCCATTGATGGCTATAGCGCCAATCCGCGGGGACTGATTGCCTACGATTTTGAAAGCGGCAAGCAAAAATGGTTTGTACAAAGTCCTGCCTGCTTTACTTCGGTGCTATTTGAAGACCTGGATGGAGACGGACACAAAGAATTCATCGTGGGCACAGATACTTACAAGAATACCTCGGAAAGCCTGCATGGTATAGACGATTACAATGGCTTTGTGGCGGTAATAGACCGTTTTGGGCAAGTGCAATTTACGGAAAAGCTTTTGGAAGGCACCAGCGAAATAAGGGTGCAGGTGAAAGATATCGATCAGGATGGCAAAAAAGATATCATGGTCTTGGCGCTAAGGCGCAGCTCCGATGCCTCGAACAACAAGCTTTTCCAATTCAATTACGATGGTAAACGTCTGATTCGGGTAAAATACCTTGAGCTTTCAGAAAATCAGGAATCTCTGCATTCAGAGCATTTTCTTTTGAGACTGGAACGCACCAATGAATACAAAATCCTGGTAAAAGACCAAATTAACGGTTTGCAGCTTTATGATATGGATTTTAACCTGTTGCAAAGCGGTGTAATGGGCATGGATTATCTGCTAAGCACAGGCGACTTTTTGGGCGATGGACGCAAAGAATTGCTATTTATAAATAAAAACGAGGAATTCGTATTGCTCAATAGCAAGCTCCAAACCATTGCTACATTGCCTTATCCGGATCAAGGCAACCGCCTTATCAAAGCTCAGCTTTACAAACCCAGCAACCGCCAAAAACCTATCCTGATGATTGCCACCGAGCATAAAACCTTATTTTACGAGATTGTGCATATCTCGCCTACACTGTATATCTTCAATCTGTTCAAAGCTTACGCTATCTGGCTGAATCTCCTGCTGCTGCTAATCATCATCCATCTGTTTTGGGTTAACCACATGTGCAGCAAATCCCTGCTGCAAACCTTAAATACCAGCGAGCGCGCTTTCATCCTGGTAAATAGCAAAATGCGCATCCGATTCATAAATAAGAGGGGTATAGCTTTGGGGATAAAGCTGGATAGCGAGCACAAGCTGCGCAATCTGGCTACAGCTTTCCCCGCTTTGGCAGAACCCTTTACCCAGGTGATATTGGCGGGCGCAAATTATGAAGAGACTAAGGTTTCGCTGGCGGGCAAAGACTTTAAGCTAAGCATAGAGCGGCTCTCGTCCCTGCGCAAACGCTATTTGATTCTGCTTACGCCGCTTTCCAGCGATACAGATGCCGAGATGCTGGCTTGGGCAGATACTGCGCGCCGGCTTTCCCACCACGTGCGCAGACACATCACAAACGTGGTATTGGCTTTGGATTATTTGGACGATAGCGCCACCGAGCAAAGCTATAACTATCTAAATATCATCCGCATGGAAATAGATAAGATTCGAGTATTTACCCACGCTTTCCAACGCTTTTCCGAGATGAGCAGTCTGGATTTGAAGCTGATAGACATCGTGCCTCATGTAGAACACACTCTGGAGCAGGCGCGGCTGGGAGATAGGATCAAGCTAATCAAGAGCTTTAGCACCAAGAGCGTACACGCCTTTATCGAGCCTGTGCGCTTTGAAGAGGCACTGCTAAATACTATCAATAACGCTACCGAGGCAATGCCCGAAGGCGGCACCCTGCATGTATCCATCAGGGTATTTAATGCCCATAGCAGCCCTAAGGGAGCTTTGAGCGTATTGATAGAGGTGGAAGATAGCGGCAAAGGCATACCCGCCAAATATATGCAGGATATCTGGATGCCATTTTTTACCACGAATCAATCCGGAACTGGAATCGGCATTCCCGAAACCAGAAAGATCATGGATTCCATGGGGGGAATCCTGGATATCCAAAGCGAGGAAGGGGTGGGCACCACCGTTTCTTTGTGGCTAAAGGGGGAATCCGATGGATAGCTTGCGCGTATTGATAGCAGACGACGACCACATCTTTTGCCAGCTTACCGAGGGCATCCTCCGCGAAGCCGGCTATGAGGTGGAAATAGCGCACAGTGTGGAAGCGGCGCAAAAAGTAATTAGCAGCAAGGCGATAGATATCGTAATGCAGGATATGTGTTTCCCCGCCCTGCAAGATGGCTTCTTTATGCTGGATGAGCTGCAAAAGCAGCTGCCCGAAGTGCCGGTGCTCATGATCTCCGGCGCCGGACACATTCCGGATGCCGTAAATGCCATCAAACACGGAGCTGCGGATTTCATCGAAAAACCCATCTCCAAAGCGCATCTCATCATCCGCCTTTCCCGCCTGGGCGAAAGGCTAAGCGCCATGCGCGAGCTAAGAGATTTGCAGGTATCCGCCATTGACATGGTAGGCAATAGCGCACCCATGCAGGATGTATATACCAAGATTATCGAGGCTGCTAAATATATGAAACCGGTGCTATTGGTGGGCGAAACCGGAGTGGGCAAAGAGCTGGCGGCAAGAGCCATCCACCGGCTTTCGGCGCAAAGAAATAAGATGATGATTAGTATCAATTGTGCGTCCATTCCCCGCGATCTCTTTGAATCCGAGCTATTTGGCTATCAACAAGGGTCCTTTACCGGTGCGCAGGACAATCGCAAAGGCTATTTTGAACATGCCGATGGCAGCAGCATCTTTTTGGATGAAATAGCGGAATTGCCGCTTGAAGTGCAGGCAAAGCTGCTACGGGTGGTTTCCGAAGACGATGTGCAAAAACTGGGCGGCACCACGCACAAAGTAAAGCTGAGGGTGATTAGCGCCACAAACCAGGATTTGAGCAGAATGGTGGCGGAAGGCAGCTTTAGAAGCGATCTCTTTTACCGCATCGCCGGCATTACCATCAAAATCCCGCCCCTGGTGGAACGCAGAGAGGATATCATATCTTTGGCAAATCACTTTATTACAGATTTTTGCAATCAACATAACAAAGCCCCCAAAAACCTGAGCGCCGGTGCGGTAAGCTGGCTTTTGGAGCAGGATTTCCCCGGCAATGTGCGCGAGCTAAAGAATAGCATCGATCACGCTATTATGTTTAGCAAAAAGGACAGCCTGAGTGTGGTGGATTTTACCACAAAAGGGGATGATGAGCCGGAAGAGGGGCGTTCCTTTCGGGAAACCGTGCGCAATTTTGAAAAGCAATACCTGGAAACCGTTTTGGTGATGCACTCCGGAAGTCTAACCAAAACAGCCAATTACCTGCAAATGGACAAGAGCAATTTGAACAAGAAATTGATCTCTTTGGGCATTTTTAATACTCGTAAATAATACCACTTTAGGCTTTTATTAGCGCATTTTAACACTTCTCTGTGGTAAATAATACCACTTTCCCTTTGGGAATAAAAATAGCTAATACTACTATTTTAAGTAACTTAACCCAATAATCCTGCTTTGGCACAATTACTGCTGTATAGGTGGCTAACGATTTAAAGCAAATCGTGAATTCATTTCATTAGCAAAGGGCGTTTTTTAAGGGGTCGGGTTTTGCTGCTTATGCGAGTGAAACTGAAAGCAAGGCTACATAGCACAGGATTTGGGGTGTAATATGTAAGGGTCTGATAAGGTGACCCTGCTTTTGGCAAAGCCAGGGAGATTGGGCATCAAGATATAGATCAAAGGTGTGGCTTACTATTGGTCAATTAGCCCCGGCGTAAAAACCCGGGGTTTTTTGTTTTTCAAGGCGATTTTGGGCAAATCAAGGGGGCTTTTTAGCCTGAAAAAGCGCAGTTTCAAAAAAAGTATTTGACATAATATGGCTTTTTACAGCTTGTGAACGGATAAGCGATAATCGTATAATAGCAATGTATAAAATAGGAGTGAAACGCATGAGGTTGGACAAGCGTCGTCTTATCCTTCTTCTTTTTATGCTGTTTATTGCCGGCATCTCGCTGGTAATAGCCGAGAAACAGGAAGATGGAAGTAAAAACCTAATTAAACACTTTCAGGTGACGGACAACCCCGCCGACGACGGCACGGGCTTGATCCTTTCCTGGGAACCTCTGGACCGCAGCAAACGCATCATTGAATACCGCGTGTATCGGGGTGTAAATCCGGATACGCTGTTTTTCCTGGATTACATTCAGGTAAACCCCAAAAGCGGTGTGGCTGCAGACAGGATGTATTATTATGATAGCTCACCCAGCGAGATTTCGGATATTAGCCATCCGCGCAAATTGAAGTTGGAAAAAGGGCAGCCCAAAGATGGGATTTTGTATGGTAAACCGCCGCGGGACTTTGTTTTTAGTGCCAAGTATTTAGAACATTTCAACATGTTAAGCTCTGCCAAACGCAAAGACTTTTACTTTAAAAGCAACGAAGTGGTGGCAGATTCCCTAAATGGCGATAGCTACGCCGGCTTGAAATCAAATCAGCAAACCGTATTGTATTCCCTAAAACCCGGCAAGAACTATTATTACTCCGTAGTAGCGGTGGATGAGCGCCGCCAGATGCTACAGCATACCGAAGTGCTCTCCGGAGTACCTGAGCCTAATAGCCCCGAAGCAGCGGTGGCGTTTTATAGCGTAATTCTTACGGATATAGAAGAACTGCGCTTTGAATGGGAACTGCCCATGAATAAAAGCTATCTGGCGCAATACCACCTCTGGCAATTCCCCGATCTGGCAGAGGATGCCTGGGAAGCCTTGAAAGCAGAGCCAGAGCAAGCTATGGCTGCCGGTAAGATGCTGGGTGCCGGCGCAGTGGGAAGCGGTCAATTGCCAAACTATACCAAGCTGCCAATACCTGGCGCTGCTGAAAGCCTGCAAAACGCCGCCTTCGCTATCCAGCTGGTGGATTATGAGGGGCGCACATCCTTCTCCGGGCTATCCCGCCCGCGCGTGCTTACCAGCGCTGCTTTGCCCAGCCAGCCCAGCCACCGCATTGAGGATAAACCAAACGACAAAGGCGATCGCTTAAGCGTTATCTGGGACGACCCCATCGTATTTGTAATCAAAACCACTTCCCTAAATAGAACAAATACAAGGTTTAAGATCAATTATCAGGTAAATAAAAACGATAACCAGACGGTTAAGAAAATCTGGTTTGAGTTCAGCAACCTTGCTAATGGCAAGAACTATGGCAAGACCAAGGAATTCTTCCTGGATAATAGCATTACGCTTTCCCTGCCCAAGGATTTTGATATTAAGGACGGGCTAAAGGTAAAGATCACTCTGGAAGGCGAACCCAAAATACCCGAAGAATATGTAATCGAGCAGGATTTGGTGTACAACGACGCCATGCTCGCCCTCTTGCCAGATAAGGCTCTGTATCGCAACGGCACAGATGTATCTGGTATCTACAACGTAGTTTACCGCAAGCTGATGCAATCTCCCCTCTGGCGCCTGGTAATGCGCAATACCTCGTTCGATAACTCGCTGGATGTAACTATTCCCTACCCTTCCACAGTAGTGAAGCAGGTAAAAGGCATTGCTTATGCCGAGGGTGATAGCCTCATCATAGTAGATAGCGAAGGAGTGCGCAGCAGCCGCAAGCTACTACCCGGCGAGAGCCGCGCCCCGCGCACCTTGCTGGACCCTGTGATAGATTTCCATTGGGATAGCGTAAGCGAAACTCCTATCCGCACCAATCTCTATGCGGGTAAAGCCCAAAAGATGTATAACGAGGCTTTGGAAGGGCTAAATAGCTCTTTGGCAGAGCTGCAAGCCGAAGCAGAGGCTCTGGAGCCGGATAGTGACGAAGCAGAAGCCCTGGACGAAAGAATCAAGAAGCTGGAAGCACAGATAGCCGCATACAATAGCGACATCGTGCTAAACTCCTTCAAAGCAAAGAGCAATCGCCAGCGCATCAAGCAGGTGTTAAAAGCCTTCGATAACTATAGCCGCAGCCAAACCTTTATGGTGGTAAAGACGGATTCCAAGGGACTCTTTGTAGAGAGCTTCCCGCCCGAAAACGAGCATGGCAAATATGAATACATCAAGCCTATCTCCGATTGGTTTGATACCAATAAGATAGTAACCCTCATCGCCACCATCCTCTTCTGCATCATCGTGGTAGTCTTTGTATTTCTGGCAAAGCGCGGGAAAGACCTTTACATCCGCCCCATTGCCGGACTCCAGGAGATCGATAACGCCGTGGGTCGCGCCACCGAGATGGGACGTCCAATGCTTTACTGCATGGGACATGGCTCGCTTTCAGACGTGGCTACCATCGCCTCCATGGGCATCCTCAGCCAGGTAGCCCGCAAGGCGGCGGAATATGATACCAAGCTCATCGTGCCCTGCTATGACTACATCGTGCTGCCCATTGCGCAAGAGATAGTGCGTGAGGCACATTACGCCGTGGGGCGTCCGGATTCCTACGACCGCAACAATGTCTTTTACCTTACAAACGTGCAATTTGCCTACGTAGCAGGTGTAAACGGCATTATGGTGCGCGAGAAGGTGGCTACAAACTTCTTTATGGGCTACTTCTCTGCCGAAGCACTGCTGATGACGGAAACCGGAAACGCCGTGGGCGCAGTGCAGATAGCCGGTACCGATGCCGTTACCCAGATCCCCTTCTTTATTACTACCTGTCAATATACCCTCATCGGGGAAGAATTATACGCAGCCAGCGCTTACTTAAATAGAGACCCCATGATCTTGGGCAACCTCAAGGCGCAGGACTACTTCAAGTTTATCATCATCAGTGTCGTGCTTTTGGGAGCAATCCTGGCAAGCTTTGAGATCACTGGTTTAACCCTTCTGTTACCAGAGAAATAAACGAGGTTTTTCATGAAGAAAACAATTCCCTTACTAATGGTAATCCTGGGAGGTCTCATCTTTGTGACCTGGGCATTTAGTCCGCATTATTACATCCAGGAAGTGTTTTACAACCAGATGTATATCCCCTGGATATATGCATCCATCGGGTTTGCTGCGCTTTTGGGCGTGCTTTCCCTTACCCTGATGCATACGAATAAGATCAAGCGCAGAGCTCCCAAATGGCAATATAGCTACTTCTTCTTTGCCAGCTTTATCGCTACGGCATTGGCTGGCTTCATTGGCGGCACCCAAAAGGGTGGTCTCTTTATGTGGATGTTTGAAAACATGCAAATGCCCATGAGCGCCACCATGTTTTCGCTACTGGCGTTTTACATGGCGTCTGCCGCATACAAGGCCTTTAGAGCGCGCAGCCCGGAAGCCACAGTTTTGCTTGCAGCTGCCATCGTGGTAATGCTGGCGCAGGTGCCTTTGGGAGTAAAGATTTCCCGGCATTTGCCCACTATCTCGCAATGGATATTGGACGTGCCAAACCTCGCCTCCAAGCGCGGCATTATGCTGGGCGTGGGCTTGGGTTCGGTAGCCACATCACTCAAAATCCTCTTGGGCATCGAGCGCTCCTATCTGGGCGGCGGTGATTGATAAAGGAGAGCAAAGATGAACATATTTGAAAGAATGCAAAAACTGGATCGCCGCTGGATCTACATCGTAGTAGCTTTGGCGATCATCATTCCGCTCATGATTCCTTATGATTCGGATAACGTAACCACCCCCTCTACCGAAAATCTGTATCAGATGATCGATAGCTTTGCCGGGCGTGAAGATAGAGCCATCCTGCTCAGCTTTTACCACGATGCCTCTACCATGGCAGAGCTTTTCCCCATGGAAGTATCCATCATCCGGCACTGCTTTGAGCGCAACGTAAAGGTCTTTGCGCTTACCTGGTATCCCGCCGGTGCGCCCATTATCGATTACGCCTTCAATACCGTAAAAGAAGAATACCCGGATATCAAAAGCGGCGTGGATTACTGTAATTTCGGCTACAAACCGCAAGCCTTTGCCATGGTAATGGGGATGGGAGATAACATCGCCAATACCATGAATACCGATGCCGAAGGACGCAAGCTGGAAAACCTGCCCATCATGAAAGGCATCAATAACTATAGCGAAATGAACCTGGTAATCGAGTTTTCCGGCTCCTCCGCCGGTGGCACCTGGATTGTATATGCGCGTCCAAAGTTTGGCTTAAACGTAGCTGTGGGCGTTACCGCCGTAATGGCAGCCGACCTTTACCCCTACCTGCAATCTGGTCAGCTCATCGGCATGCTTTCCGGCCTCAAGGGTGCTGCCGAATATGAGAAGCTGGTGGATGTATTTGCCGCCTATCGCGAGCCTGGCTTGGATTATCGTAGTAAATATGATGAAGATGGCAATAAACTGGTACCCGGTCGCCCCTTTGGCAGAGAAATCCTGGACGACCCCAAGAGCCGCGAGCTTTCCCGTATTACTACCCAAACCAAGGCGCGCTTTACCACCGCCGAGTATAATGCCTTCCTGGCAAAATACCCGGAGCAAACAGCGATATTAAATAAGCTAAGCACCAATGAAGACGAGCTAAAGGTAATAGACGTAAGCCAGATTGATAATGATCTGCGCAACGAGATGGGCGAATACCTCTATCGCGAGCTAAATCAGATTACGCACAATACCCAGTATAAATTCAAAGTTGCACGCATTGGCATGAATGCCCAAAGCGTAGCCCACATTATGATCATCGTATTTATCGTGATTGGAAACGTGGGCTATTTCATCCAAAAAGCACGTGAAGCAAAGAACTAAGGGAGGAAGAAATGAGCTTCGAATTATTTAGCAACCTGGTAGGAGCCTTTTTCACGCTGTGTATCTTCTCCTTCCTGTACAAAGATAACCCCTTCTATCAAGCAGCCGAACAAATGCTGGTAGGTATCTCGCTGGGCTATGGCTTGGTATTTAGCTACGAGCGCGTGTTCATCCCCTACGTGTTTCAAACCATTGTAATCAAACACCAGTTTATCCTTATCATTCCGGCGATAATGGGTATCTTTTACCTCTTCCGCTTTTCGCGGAATCTGGCATGGCTCAGCCGCTATCCCATCGCGTTTTCCATGATGACGGTGGGTATGGGGGTGCCCATGGGCATCCACGCCAGCATCCTGGTACAAATGCGGCAGGCAATGGTTCCCATCGAATCTGTGAATCTCTTCCTTATTCTTTTGGGTACCCTGGCAGTGCTCCTGTATTTCTTCTTTTCCAAAGCGCATACCGGCGTTTACGGGAAGTTTGTAAATGTGGGAAAGTGGTATATGATGATTGGTTTTGGTGCCTCTTTCGGGCTTACCGTGATGGCTCGTATCTCCCTCCTAATTGGGCGAATCCAATTCCTGGTAAACGACGTATTTGGCATCTTAAAATAGATAAAGCATGGCGGAGCAGACAGTGCTTGCTCCGCAGCGCTTTTGCCAAAGATAAACATGGGGCTTGCCCCACTAATGTTTTAGCCTTATTTTGCGGGGAAACATGAAAAGACTATTTATGATTTGCGCCTTGCTACTAATAGCAGTATGGGCTTTGGGGGCTACAGACGCCCCTTATGGAAAGATTACAGATTTTAGCGTAAGCGACTTGCCGGATGACGACGGCAGCGGCTTGGTATTAAAATGGACTCCTCTTTCCAAAGATTATCGCATTATAAAATACAATATCTATCGCGGCGTAAGCCCAGACTCCCTATTTCTACTTACCGATCTCGAAGTGGATCCCAAGCTGGGAGTATTGGCGCCGCACCTATACTATTACGATTCCGGCGATCAACCGCTAATCGAATTTGAAACTTCGCCTACCAAGCTAAAGAAAGAAAGCGGTCAGCCCGCAGATAGCCCTCTGTACCAGAAGTTCCCCATCCAGCCCAAGCTGCTACACTCTCTACATGGCTATTACAACCTCTTAGTAATGACCAAGGCAAAGAATATCTACACCAAATCCAAGCGGGTAAAGCAAGAAGAGGATACCTTTATCGGGTTGAATCTGGTGCATACCGATGGCATCTTTGCCATACCCATGGCAGATATTACCTACTATTACAGCGTGGCTGCCGTAAACGAACGTGGTGTAGTATTACCCGCTGCCGATGTAAAGAGCGGAGTGCCCACCGATAACGCCCCAGACGCCACCGCCATCCTCTATGCCGCTTATATTCAGGATAACGGCGTAATGAACTTTGAATGGAATCCGCCCATAGCAGCGCACGATATCTACCTGTGGCACGGCTGGTTGGTGCCCAAGAGCATCTTTGGCGATAGTGCAGATTTGCCGGAAAACTGGCAGCATAGCGCCATCCCCGTATTTACTCTGCCCAATCAAGCTGCAAACGCCGTGTATTACCATTCCGAGCCTTTCGATGCCAAGGGGCTGGATTTATCAAATTACCGCGCCGTCCTCAGCTATATGGATTATGACATGCAAGAAGCGTCTGTGCCTTCCAAAAGCTTCCGCATATTGGATAGCTCTGCCTTGCCGGCACTGCCCACCTGGAAGGTAATGGACAAACCCAATGACAAAGGTGATGGCACCTTCATCTCCTTTGGCAAACCCTTAGCATATATCACCATCGCCGAGTATAAAAACCGCCAACACAAGAGCATCCGCATCAATTACGAGGTATCCAAAAACGATAACTACACAGTGGATAAGGTAAAGTTCAGTTTCAGCACCCCCGAAGGCGAAAAGATAGGGGATGTAATAGAAAACTATGTAGATAACCTTATCGAGCTAAAGCTACCGGCAAAATACCGGGATCCCCGCAATCTACATGTAACCATCAGCGTAAAACTCTTGAAATCCAAAGAATGGGAAAAAGAGCTGGTAACGCAGGAGATAGTATATAACGAATATTTCCGCCGTTTCCAGCCTTCGGATACCTATCTGAACGGCGTGGATATCAGCAAGCTCTATTACGAGGTATTGTACCAATCCAAAGTAGGCGGTGCCTTCTCTGGCAGCGGGCGCTCCAATGCGCTCTCCCGCAGTTTCGACCACACCGTGGCTTATGAGGATTACACCTTCAAACCCATCATGGGCTACGATGAGGCTACAAATCGCTTCCTTTTGGATAACCGCTTCCCCATCGCTTTGGATGCCGAAAATGGCTTTTACTTTGATGCTCCCTTTTATAGAGACCTCTTTGAAGCCGAAATGAAAGAGCGCAATGAGGCTATTCAAGAGCTAAAAGATAAACTTGCGGCAGACCCCGAAAATGCGGAGCTGCAAGCCGAGCTGGCAGGCAAAGAAGCGGAATGGGAGTTTATTACCAGCCATCCTGCCTACAATGCCCAAGCCAAAGCCAAAAGCGAAAAAGCCTGGCGCAAGATTATGCTTTCCTGGCGAGATAAAGCCCTGCGCAGCTATCAATACCGGGTATTAGCCACCGATGGCAAAGCCGCTTTCCAGATTTCGGATACTTATCAAACCGAAAAAGGCGAAAGCTGGTTTTACCCCATTTCCGAATGGTTCGATTCCACCAAGTGGATGACCCTGGGCGCCACTCTGCTCATGCTGATCATCCTAGTATATGCCATCTTCTCCACCCGTCGCGGAAATAACTATATCCGCCCAATCGCCGGGCTGGAAGAGATCGATAACGCCATTGGGCGCGCCACCGAGATGGGGCGTCCGGTAATGTTCGTTCCCGGCTGGGGCACCATTGGCGATGTATGCACCATTGCCAGCCTGATGATCCTGGCGCAAGTGGCAAAAAAGACGGCGGAATATGATACCCGCTTGATCAATCCGCATTGCGACTATATGGTACTGCCCCTGGCGCAAGAGATTATCAGCACATCCTATAGCGAGATGGGGCGTCCGGATAGCTATAACCAAAATGATATCTTCTTTATTAGCGATAACCAATTCCCCTTCTGTGCCGGCGTAAATGGTATCACCCTGCGCGAGCGCGTAGCCACCATCTTCTACATGGGCTTTTTCAATGCCGAAGCGCTGCTGCTTACGGAAACGGGAAACCAGGCTGGCTCCATCCAGGTAGCGGCTACCGATGCCGTTACCCAGATTCCTTTCTTCATTACCACCTGCGATTACACGCTTATTGGTGAAGAGTTCTATGCCGCCAGTGCTTACCTTTCCCACGATGTGGATATGCTTAGCATGCTAAAAACCCAAGACTATTTCAAAATCTTCATCGTTGCCTTCATCTTGATTGGGGCAATCCTTTCCACTTTGAACTTTAGTACACTTATTCACGCTTTCCCGCTGGAATAAAAGGAGCACAAAATGGAAACCATCCCTACTTCTACCCTCAAACGCCTGCCCGTGTACCTCGAAGTGCTGCGGCAGATGAAGCAAGCCGGACTCACCGAGGTAACCACTACCAAGATTTCGGTATTCTCAAACCTGCATCAAACCCTGGTGCGCAAGGATATCGGCTTCACCAAAGTAATACCGGATAAAGCAAAATTCAATATCGCCGCCTTGCAAAAAGCGATTGAAGAATTGCTGAATTGGAGCGATACCTCCGCCAGCTTCTTGGTAGGAGTAGGACATTTGGGAAGCGCACTTTTGGGCTATCAGGAGTTTTCGCAACGCGGACTCTCCATCGTGGCTGCCTTTGATAACGATCCCAAACTCATTGGTACCGAAGTGCATGGCGTTCCGGTATATTCCGCACTGGATTTTACCGCCATGGCAAAGAAGCAAAAGATTCAGATTGGCATTATCACAGTGCCGCCGGAAGCCGCACAGTTGATAGCGGATATCATGGTGCATAGCGATATCAAAGCGATTTGGAACTTTACTCCCCAAAAGATTCTCGTGCCCCCGTCCATCATTGTAGAATATGTGGATATGTTTGCCTCGCTGGCGGTATTGTCGCGGCGATTGGCAGAAAAACAGTAAATAATAGGCTCGCTGATGCGAGCCTTTTTTGATGAACGATGAATGATGGCGGTATTGCTTAGCTCCGCTCGCAATGGTTTATTAAAGGTTCTACCGCCAATGACCGCGAATTGAAACGCTAATTTACGCTAATGGCATACATGCCCGCCGAAATTAGCACGCAAAAGGTAATCATCTCATATTACTATCCACATTTCGTATTCTTGGACAGCCCCAATCTACCATCAAGCGACAAGATGTCGCTGTTACTTTTCTGTGGCAGGATGCCACAGCCACCTTTCTGCCAAATCGGTTTTGTCAGCCCAGAAAACAGCGCAAGCCCTCGAACCCCAAAGCCTTCAGAACTGGTTATTCGCGTAAGTTAGCGCAATAATTCGTGTTCATTTGCGGTAGCTTTCATTTGATTAGGTTTGCGAGCGAAGCGAGGTAAACAATGCCTTCATCATTCATCGTTCATCGTTCATCATTTTTGCACTGTTTTCAGCAATGCCCTTAGCTCCTCCGGCGTAGGCTTCCTGGGGCTTATTACCGTATTTCTCGCACCCAATATTTCCGGTATCTTGGCTTCGATAATCTCATCTGTAATGGGTACTTTGATATCCAGCGGAAACTTTTCCAGCCAGGCGTAAAAGGCTTCCCGCGTGGTAGCAGCCATTTCCAATACTTGGGCTATCTCATCCCCTATTTCGCTATAATAAAAATCCATCATTTGCCGCATAAATATGCCGTTTGCCAGCCCGTGCGGAATATCGTATAAAGTGGTAAAAGGATAGCCGATTGCGTGTTGTAAGGTGGTGCTGGTATGGGCTATAGTCACCCCGCCCAGCATGGAGGCGCGCATCAGTGCTTCCCGCGCCGGCAGATATTGTGGCTCTTTGAGGCAAAGCTCCAGGTTTTGCATTATCAGGCTGATCCCTTCGGCAATCATACTGTATAGCTCTTTATCCCGCTGGGTGCTATAAATCCCCTCCAAAAGGTGCGAAAGCGCATCAATACTGGTATTCAGGCTTATCCGCGGACTAAGGCTGAGGGCATAGCGCGGGTTAATCAGCGCCATATCTGCAAATGCCAGTTCACTGCCAAATCCCGCTTTTCTCCCCGTTGCCGTATCCGTAAGCACGCTATATTGCGTTACTTCCGAGCCGGTGCCGTGGGTGGTGGGGATCAGCACCAAAGGCAAGCGTTTGGTCATCCGCTCCACATTGTACAATTCATCTATGCCCAGGTCATTCGCCGCCGCCAGCATGATCGCTTTAGCAGCATCCAGCGGACTCCCCCCACCAATGCCGATTACGAAATCAAAGCCGCCTTCCAAGAGCAGCTCTTTCCCCCGCATAATGCTTTCCAAATCCGGATTTTCCCTTATCTCGATAAAAACCTGATACTTCTGTTTGTTTTTCTTGAGAAGCGGCAATAAATCGTCCATTACCCCGCTTTTGTAGGCAGAGCTTGCGCCGCATACAATAAGGCAGCTTTTGCCCAGAGCATTGATCTGCCTTTGCCGCACGCTTCCCTCCAAAACCCTTTCACTAAAATAAATAGATACCGGTAGTTCCCGCATCATTATCTCCCCGAATCCTTAGATTTCGCGCGCGTCTTCGCCATATATTTCTTTGAAACGCGCGGCATCGATCTCTTCTGGCAAGCCTTCAAATGCCTTTTTACCATCCTTCAGTGCCAATACCCGGCTGCCATAGCGCCGCGCCAGCGAAAGGAAGTGCAGCGAACAGATTACGGCAATTCCGGAGCGGTTGATTTCCGCCAGATATTGCATTATCGAATCCGCCGTGGCGGGGTCCAGGCTCGCCACCGGTTCATCTGCCAGCACTATTTTAGGCTCCTGCATTAGCGCCCGCGCAATTGCTACCCGCTGCTGTTGCCCGCCGGAAAGCTGTTTCACCCGCCTTTGGGCAAAATCCTCCAAACCCACCCGCTTTAGGTTCAGCATTGCCAGTTCTTTCTCCTCTGCCGTAAAAGGCGAAGCGATATGGTGATAGCCCAATCTGCCGCTTAATACATTGCTAAGCACTGTGAGGTTTTTTACCAGATTAAATTGCTGGAAGATCATGGCGAGATTGCGGCGATATTGCCGCAGTTCCGCCCCTTTCAGCCCGATGATGGATTCGCCCTCGAAGCGGATATCTCCGCTTGAAGGCTCGATCAGGCGGTTTATACAGCGCAGCAAGGTAGATTTTCCGCTGCCAGATAAACCCAAAAGCACCAAAAATTCGCCTTTTTCCAGGCTAAAGGAGAGGTCTTCTACGGCGTTGTATTTGCCGTCGTAGCTCTTGTAAAGGTGGCTTAGTTCCAGCATTTTAAGGCTATTTCAGAAGGTCAGCAGCTTCCATATTCATGGCTTTTAAGGCATCGCGCACCACGTCGTAATCCGCATCGCCGGCATGGTCTAAGGCATCCACGTCATAAAGCAATTGTAGTATATGGCTGCCTTTTTCGCTTTGCGAGAAATCGTAAAGCGCTTTAACCACCTCGCGCTCCAGCTCTTCCGGCATGTTTTTACGGAAGGTGACGGTATCATTGGGAATCCAATCCGTATAGCCGATAATGCGCACTTTTTCAAAGATATCTTTATGCGTTTCATAAAGCTTTTCGCGGGCATCGCGCGGCGTTCCGGTAGAATCCACGGGACTCCAATAGGTGGTAGCCACATCCGCCCTTCCGCTATATACCGCCAAAATCGCCTGGGGGTGTCCGCCAGCAAAAAAATGGTCTTTGGGCACAATGCCTTTTTGCTTTAAGAGCGCCGAGGGATAGATATAGCCAGATGCCGAAGCCGCATCGGTATATGCCACGATCTTGTCATTCAGGTCTTCAATTCCCTTGATATCCGGGCGCGCTGCTACAAATTGCCCGCGGTAGTTTTTCAATCCATTGCGCACGGTGATGAGCCTTACATTGGCATTATATTTTTCATGAGCCAATACGTAGGCATAAGTAGGCAGCCAGGCGATATCGCATTGATAGCTGCCCAATGCCTCAATTACCGCGGCATAACTGGTGGGCACCGCTACCTTGTAATGATAGCCGGTAGCCTCATTGAGGGCTTTGGCTATTGCTTCCCCGCTGGAAACTACCTTGCCCGCTTCCAGCGAAGGCACAAAATACATCTTGATCGGGTTTTGCCGGGTGCCCAGCTTTTTATTTGCCGTTGCAGCCCGCGAACTTTCGCTTTGGCATGCGCTCGCCAGCAAGAGCGCCAACATCAATATAAGTATATATCGTTTCATAAGCTACCATCCTTCATGGATTTAGTATCTTGCAGATAATTATAAAACAGGGGCTATTGGTCAAGATAAATTTTTGGGATGCGCTATTTTTATGCCAGCGCTCACCCGACTCTTGCCCTCACAATGCCCTCGCCTCTACCGGCAATTTGTGGGTTGAGGTGAGGGCATTGTGAGAGAGACAAACGGGGTGCGAGCAAGCTCGCAAATGAAGAATGTAGAGTGTAAAATGTAGAATTAAGCTGCGCTCGTGGCAGGGTTATCGATTTTGGGTTGTGGATTACCTGTAAGTGAAAACAAAGCACCGCTAATATGCGCGAATACGCCACAAATAAAAGTCTTAACCCTAACAAGTTACTCCCGAAACGAGCGCAGCGCCTAACACCTAAAACCTATCACCTAACACCTGCTAAAGGATTTACAGCCGCCATAGACTTCACGGACTATTATCGATGTTAGCTGCCGCCACTTGAAGTCAATGTCGCTTGTGAAAGGCGTTGATCGGGCAAAAGGCGGATAAGCGCCATTAACTCCAAGGGCTTGCCTGCCAAGCGGAACCCCGTTAGGGGTGATATTTTAGATAGCAATCGCGTTATGTAGCAATATGATAAATAAAACCCCAGCCCCTTCCCTTTTATGGCAGAAAACTCCCCAGAGTTTTCTGCCATAAAAGGGAAGGGGCTGGAGGATAAAAAGACAACCATCAAAACGCATCAATTACCCAGGGTTTATCTTGCCAAAAACTCGCAAGCTCATTTTGGGCGGTGAACACCCTGGGCTATCTAAACCTATATGAAATGCGTTTCGCAACCTTGAATGAAACCTACCATCGTAATTTTCTC